>CAZOBJ010000022.1:7155-22369 GCA_964577825.1 uncultured Planctomycetales bacterium | reverse complement strand
TCAAGGGCCCGAAGGCCGAGGCGTGCACGCGCTGCGGCACGTGCGTGACCCGGTGCACGCAGCACCTGGACATCCCCGCGGAGATGGCCTACGCGGCCGAGGCCTTCGCCGAGGAGGAGAGCGCAACCCCGTGAGCGGCTGCGCTCACCGCTCGCGGTTCTTGGTCTTGGTGTTGTCCTTGTTCTTGCCGCGGCGGCCCATGAACTCGCCAAGCTCGGGCACGGGCACGATCAGACACGCCACCCCATAGGCGAGCAGGCCCAGGACCACGGGCACGAGGCCCCGCTCCAGCCGCACCCACAGCTCCGGCTCGGCCGGGATGCTGCGCGCCACGAGGTACGCGAACACGCCCGTGGCCGCGGCCGCGGCCGCGATGCGGCCCACCGACCCCGGCAGCGCGCCAAAGGCCCGGTCCCAGGCCGCGCGGGCCTTGCCCGCGTGCGCGGCCCGGCGCAGGCGCCGCCACATGACGCCCACCGTGATCATGGCCACGAGCGACGTGGACAGGGCCAGGCCCGCCTCGCCGAGGGTCCATCCCGGCTCGCCGCGCGCCCACGACCGGTACAGGTCCGGCGCATGGATGAGCAGGAGGTTCAGCACAAGGTTCAGGCCCACCATGTACAAGGTGATGCGAACGGGCGTGCGGTAGTCGCCCCGCGCGTAGAAGAGCCGGGTCAGGAGTTGCTGCACCGCGATGAACAGGAGCCCCGGCGCATAGCAGGCCAGCACCGCGGCGGTGCGGTACACGTCCGGGTCGTCGAAGGCGAGGTCCGGGTTCTGGAAGAGCGCGCGCACCAGGGGTTCGGATAGCGCCATGAGCCCCGCGGCCGCGGGGAGCAAGAGAAACGCGAGATACCGAAGCCCGGTGGCGACCTTGCCGTAGAGCGCGGACCACTCCTCGCGCACCGTGTGCGAGACGAGGTCCGGGAACGCGGTGGTCGCCAGCGCAATGCCGAAGAGCCCCAGCGGCAACTGCATCAGCCGGTTGCCCAGGTACAGGTGCGTCAGCGGCCCGTCTCCGGGGATGAGCACGTACGCGATGAGCCGGTCCACGAGGACGTTCACCTGAAAGACCGCCAGGCCCAGGGCCGTGGGGCCCATGGCCCGCAGCACGCGCAAGAGCCCCGGATGCGCCCAGTCCGCGCGCCACCCCAGGCGCACCCCGGCCCCGCGCAGGGCCGCGGCCTGGACCAGGACCTGTACCACGCCCGCGGCGACCACGGCCCCGGCCACGTAGAAGATCGTGCGCTCCCCCGCGCCCGGGGCCGCCAGGTGCACGTACAGGAGCGCGGCGATGAATGCGAGGTTCAGGAGCACCGGCATGCCGGCCGGCAACAGGAACCTGCGCACGCCCTGGAGCATGGCCGCGCACAGGGCGGAGACGCAGATGAACACGAGGAACGGGAGCATCACCGCGGCGAGGCGCAGGGTGAGCGCATGCGGGCTGTCCGCGCCGGCCACGGACCACGCCGCCCAGCAGGCCAGGATGCCGGCCGCGGTGACTGCGGCCAGGAACAGCCCGAGCGCGGTGAGCACCGCGCTCGCGAACCGGCTGGCCGGGTCGGCGCCCTCGCGCTCGCGCAGTTCCACGAAGACGGGCAGAAACGCGCTCGTGAGCGCGCCCTCGCCGAACAGGCGGCGGAACAGGTTCGGGATCGTGAACGCGAGCAGGAACGCGTCGAGCACCCGGCCCGCGCCGAACACGCGCACGAGCCCCCAGTCGCGCGCGAGCCCCAGCACGCGGCTGACGAGCGTGAGCCCACCCACGCCCCGGGCGGATCGGATCAAGCGGTCGGCCGGCATCCGGTCTCCTCGGGTTGCCCGGCGGGCGCGCCCCTACCGGATCGCCCAGGAATACCGGCCCCGCCCGCGTCTGTCAACCGGACCGCGCGCTCGACTGCCCCCCCCCGGGAGGGCTGGGGAGAGGGACGTGCCTTGCGCAAGCCGGCGCCCGGCCGGACGCCGGGGCCATGCGCCCCGCCAGCGAGAAGGCCCATCAATCCGAGGGCCATGGCACAGGCACACCGAATTCCGTGCCGGCCTGCTCCAGGGCTTCCTGATGCTTGGGACCGATCGGGATGCCGTTCCTCTCGTACCGCTTGCGCAGTGCCTCCTCTCTGCCGCCCGCGGCATAAGCCCGGTCGAATCCAGGCAAAGGCTTGAGCTGTTGGACTCTGCGTACGTACTCGTCCATCTGCGCCTTGAAGCGAACCGGATCGTCGATCAAGTCGATGCGCATCGCAACGATCATGGCCCCCTGGTTGGCCCCCGCGAACGTCCAGGGCCTCTGCCGCGGGGCGCCGGACAGCCCGGAGAGCAGGCCGCCCCATGTCTGGCACACTTCGCCCAGCCCGATGCATCGCAGCACCAATCCCGGGGTGAGGGACGCGATCTCGTCGCGGTGTGGGTCTGATCCGTACAGATCGTGCAGCGTGCCGAAGTCCAGGAGCAGAGGCGGCTCGATGCCTGCCGGCGCGCTGAATGCCATGGGCGATCCGCCGCCCGCGCTGTACAGCGGCCGCCCCGGCTGGAGGTTGAGCTGGACTCCACTCGTGACGAAGCCCAAGAGGTCGTGGCCCAACGTCATGCGCGCATAGATGCCGGCCGCCCCGATGTGGCCGTGATTGCGGGTCACCCCGACGGCCATCCCGCGCGCCCCGGCCTTGTCGATGACTTGCTGCGCGGCCCGGTGAGCGGGGAAGTAGCCGAGTCCGCCGTCCCCGTCGACCAGTACGCTCAGCGGAGTCTCTTTGACTACCGTGACGCAAGGGGCACCGTTGACTACCCCGTCTCGGATCAGCCGCGCATACCGGGCAATCTGAACGGAGCCGTGGCTGAAATTTCCGCGCAGGTCGTTGCCCACGAGCAGGCGTGCCAGGAGCTGTGCAAGCTCCTCGGCCAGCCCGCTCGCCTTCCCCATCGCGCTCACGAAGCCCTGCAGATCCGCCGCGGGGACCGAGAAGAATACCTCCGGCGGATTGTTCATGTGCCCGTACGCCGTCGCCATGGCGCGCCCCTACGTGAGACGGATCAAGAATCCGGAGTCGTCCGCCGCCCAGCCGCCGGGCCTCCCGCTTGCGGACAGGGGAGCCCGATCCTCGCTACGGCGCGAACACGAGCGTGCCGAAGCACTCGGGCCGGTGAAAGCTGAGCTTCCCCTCGATCGGGGCCCAGGCCGCGTAGTGGGGCTTGGTGGACTTGTCCGCGCACTTGTACAGGTTCGCCCGCCACGCACTGGCGGCCACGGGCCGCACCGGGCCCACGTAGGCCTCGAGCACGGCAAAGGGGATCCGGCACTCCACGAGCCACGTGACCGACCCGGGCTCTTCCTCGGCCAGGGGGCCGGACAGCGTGCTCACTACGCGCACGGTCCCGCCCAGGTCCGCGGGCAGGTCGTGGCGCACGCGCTCGTCTCCCTTCGTCTGTTGAAAGGCCGCGAGCAGCGTGCCCAGGCAGTTCATCTCAAAGTTGAAGTATCCCTGCGCGGGGCGGGGCGCGAGGAAGATCTCCACGCACGCGTCCTCGCACACCCGCTCCTGGAACCGCGTGGCCGCGGCGCGCACGCACCGGTCCTCGACCCGGTAGAGGACATGCAGGGCGTCCTCCTCGTACAGGAGCTTGGCCAGGGTCTTCGGGTGCGTACTGGGGCTCTGGGCATGGAACCGGTTCACGGCCACGGGCTCCGCGGCCGCCCACGCGGGACCGTCCCACAGGCATCGGCCCTCGGGCGCGCGCACCGCGCGGCGCACCACGTGCACGGGCGCCTCGGGCGGGGCGCCGTGCGGCGGGCGCGTGAGCACGTACCGGTCCTCGGCCTCGCGGTAGAACCCGCGCACGAGACGCTTGTCTGCGAACCCGTGGCGCTCGTACAGGCGCAGGGCGCGCTCGTTGTGCGGATCCACGGTCAGGAACGCCGCCGCCCCGCGCGCGTCGAGCGCGTCGAGCACCGCCTGCAGGAGCCGCCCGCCCACGCCCCGCCCGCGCGCGGCCGGGTCCACGAACACCTTGTGCACGCACCAGCACCCGTCGCGGCAGGCAAAGGCCACCGCCCCGCCCACCACGCGGCCTTCGTCCTCGGCGCACAGGACGATCGCATGCTCGCACCACAGCCGCCACGCGTGCTCGCCGTCCGGGATGTACTCGCCGTGCGGAGTCTCGCGCCAGGCCCCGCGGTCGAGCGCGGCCAGGTCCAGGAAGTCCGCGGCGCGGGCCGGGCGCACCTGCATGGTCATGTCCTCTTGTCGGCCGAAGGGGGAAGCGTGCGTTCGGAGGCTTGCGTACGCGGCGCGCGGTCGGTCCGCAAGAACGGGGCCAGGTTCACGCCGAACAGGGTCTTGACCGCCCACAGGGCCAGGAGCGTGGCCGCGGACTCGTCGATGCCCAGGGGCACGAACGTGCCCGCGCCCGCGATCACGGCCACGGACCCGAGGAGCACCACCGCGGCCAGCAGTTTGGCCCCGCACCCGGGCTTCGAGGACGGGGGCTCGGGTTCGCCGGACGGGGCCGCCGGATCGGTCCATCCCATGGACGGTCCTCCTGCAGAAGAGGCTATCGCTCGGGCGCGCGCGCGTCGCGCAGCTCCACCAGGCCGTGGGCCGCGGGCCCGCACACCGCGGCCAGGCGGTCCAGGTCGCTCGCCTGCAGCGTCTGGAGCGCGGCGCGCTGCTCGCGGGCCTTGCGCGCGAGCTCGCGCAGGCTGCGCGCCAGCAGGCTGTCGAACTCCTCCGCGGGCGCGCCCAGGAACTGGTCGAGCTGATGGGTCTCCAGCACCGCGCGCAGGTCCAGGCCCACCCGCTCGCGGATGAGTGCGAGATACGCGTTGCGCCGGTGCGCGCGCACCTTGCGTACGCACCAGTCGCCCAGCACCAGGGCCGCGAGGATGGCCAGCACCCCCGCGAGCTCGGCGAGGCGCGTGCGGCTCGCGTCGAACGCGATCGGTTCGAGACCGAAGTCCCGGTCCGTCAGCCGGCCGGGCAGGTACCCCGCCAGCCACTGGTATCCGCGCAACAGCACGCCGCTGGCTCCCGACTCCTCGGCCGCGCCCGTCAGGCCCGTGACGCCGACCCGCTCGATCTCCTCGAGCAGGCTCCACTTCGTGGCCACGAACCCCACGTACAGGAGCCCGGCGGCCGCGGTGCGCACCGGCGCGCCCCGCCGCAGCGCGCCGATCAAGCGCAGAAGCAGGATCACGAACAAGGCCCCCGCGAGTTGGAGGTAGAAGTACAGCCCCGGAATGAGCCACGCGTGCAAGAGCGCCGACGCGGCCACCAGCACGCCGACGGCCCACAGCCACTCCGTGCCCGATTCGGGCCACCCGCCCTCGAACGCGGTGCGAACGCGCGCGATCCAGAACAGGGCCACGAACACCGCGCCGTACAGGAAGTAGTGCGGGTTGAGCACCTGCAGCCGCCAGCCCCCGGCCGGATGGGCCAGGAGCGTGGTCAGGAGCACCCCCACCCCCAGCAGGACCTGGCACCCGGCCAAGTGCCACAGGCTGGACCGATACCGCGCCAGGTGGTCGTGCCATTCGCTCGCGGTCACGTTCGCTTCCTCACGGGGCCTCATAGGCTTCCAGCAGGGTCTCGAACACCTTCAGGCTGCCGTCGGGCCTGCGTACGGCCGCCGGAAAATCGAACTGGGAGAGCATCCGCTTCATCTCGCCGCTGCGCCGCAGCCGCTCGCGGAACCGCCGTTCGCTCTCCCGGCTGCGATGCGCGTTGTCCCGGGCGCGGCAGGCCTTGGCGTACAGAGAGAGCATCCGGACCTCCACCTCGGGCTGGCGGCCCCAGCCGGCCACCATGGCGTACGCCTCGGTCCACCGGCTGAGGAGTTGATAGAACGTGTCGCTGGCCCGGCGGTCGTCCTCGTTGTACAGGGACAGGACCCCCAGGGTGGCGGTGTCGAGGAGCCCCTTGCGCAGGCGGCAGTCCAGGGACCGCGGCGTGCGCCGCAACAGCGCCGCGGCCAGGAGCAGGTTCCCCTCGTGTCGGGACCCGCGTACGATCAGGGTCTCCACGTCCCTGGTGTGCGCGGGAAGCCCGAGCCACTCGTGAATCAGGGGCTGTCCCTCGGCCTGCCCGAGCCGCCGCCAGGCCTGGCGGAACTGGGTGTAATGCAGGGACTGCGGCATGCGTCCCTGCTCGGCCGCGCCCTGCAGGCCGCGCGCGTCCAGGCCCAGGACCAGGCCGCGCAGCGCGCCCGCGAGCGGGCTGTCCTTCTGGGCGCGCGGCGGCGGAGGCGGGGGGCGCAGCAAGGCCCAGCCCAGGAGCGCCCCCCACACGATGGTGCCCGCGGCCACGGCCACGAAGGACCGCCGGTCCGCGCGGTGGACTTGGCGCACAAAATCGAAACCCCGGGCCATAGCGCGCTCCCTGCAAGGGCCCTGCATCCTACGAAATCCCCGCAAGCCTGGCAACCCTCTGCGCGCACAGCCCGAGGCCGCCGCTCGGCGGCGCAGGGAGCGGGCGGAGCTTTCCCTTGACGAGGTTCGCGCCATCGGCCTACACTTGGTCTTTCCGGACCGACGGCGGAACGGGAGGCATGCGCGTGGTCTCCGAGGCGGTGCGCAAGTCCGCGGTGCTCATCGAGGCGCTGCCCTATATCAAGCTCTTCCGCGACCGCACGATCGTGGTCAAGCTCGGCGGCAGCGCCCAGGAGGAGCGCGACGTCCTGTTGCGCGTGTTCGCGGACATCGATTTCATGGTCTCGGTGGGCATGCGGCCCGTGGTGGTCTACGGCGGCGGCAAACGCATCTCCGCGGTCATGGAGGAGGCGGGACTCCGCCCCCGGTTCGTGCAGGGGCAGCGGGTCACCGACGAGGCGGCCATGGAGGTCGTCACCCGGGTGCTGCTCGACGAGGTGGGCCCGTGGCTCGTGGAGATCATGGCCCGGGCCGGGGGCCGGGCCGCGCTTCTCAACGGCCGGGACGGGCGGTTCCTGACCGCGCGGCAAAAGCGCCTGGCCGGCGACCCGGACCTGGACCTCGGGTTCGTGGGCGAGCCGGCCGGGGTGGACGCCGCGCAGCTCGACGCGCTTCTTCGCGCGGGAACCGTGCCCCTGGTCGCGCCCGTGGCCGCGGGCGGAGACCGGCCCGGGGTGCTCTACAACGTGAACGGCGACACGGCGAGCGCGTTCCTGGCCCGGGCCCTGGGCGCGGCCAAGATCGTGTTCCTGTCCGACACGCCGGGCATCTACCGGTCGCTGGGCGACGAGGAGACGCTGCTGTCGACCGTGGGGCGCGCGGACGTGGACGCGCTCATCGAGCGCGGGGTGATCCACGGCGGCATGATCCCCAAGGTGCAGGCGGCCGTGGCCGCCCTGGAGGGCGGCGTGGGCAAGGCGCACATCGTCAGCGGCTACCAGCCTCATGCGCTGCTGTTGGAGATCTTCACCGACCAGGGCGTGGGCACGGAGATCGTGCACAACAGCTAGCGCGCACGCGATGCGCGCCGCAAGACAAGGACCCCTTCGCATGAACACGCAAGAGATCATCACCCTGTTCGAGCGCCACGTGATCCCCAACTACACCCGCATGCCCTGCGCGATCGTGCGCGGCCGGGGCAGCCGCGTGTGGGACGCCGAGGGACGCGAGTACCTGGACCTGTTCCCCGGCTGGGGGGTGAGCGCCCTCGGGCATTGCCACCCCCGCGTGGTCGAGGCCGTGCGCAGCCAGGCCGAGCGCCTCTTCCACGTGCCCAACACGTTCTACATCGAAGAGCAGGGCCGCTTGGCCGAACGTATGGGCGCCGAGAGCGAGATGGACGGACGGCTCTTCTTCTGCAACTCGGGCGCGGAGGCCGCGGAGGCGGCCATCAAGCTCGTGCGCCTGCACGCCGAGGGCCGGCACAAGATCGTCACGGCCGAGCACTCGTTCCACGGGCGCACCTACGGGGCGATCAGCGCCACGGGCCAGCCCAAGTACCGCGAGGGGTTCGGCCCCACGGTGCCCGGGTTCGTGCACGTGCCCTACAACGACGTGGAGGCCGCGCGCGCCGCGGTCGACGACGAGACGTGCGCCATTTTCGTGGAGCCCGTGCAGGGCGAGGGCGGCGTGCGGCCCGCGACCCGCGACTATCTGACGGGTCTGCGCGCGCTGTGCGACGAGCGCGACCTGGTGCTGGTGTTCGACGAGGTGCAGACGAGCCCCGGCCGGCTGGGGACGGTCTTCGGGTACCAGCACTTCGGCGTGACGCCCGACGCGGTGACCACGGCCAAGGCCCTGGCCGGCGGCCTGCCCATGGGCGCGCTCATGGTCCGTCCGGAGCTTGCCAGCGCGCTGCGGCCCGGCACGCACGCGAGCACCTTCGGCGGCAGCCCGATCGTGAGCGCCGCGGCCATCGCCGTGTTCGAGGCCCTGCGCGAGGACGGGCTGCTGGAGAACGTGCGCGCGATGAGCGCCCGGTTCGCCGAGCGCCTGGAGGCGCTGCGTCCGCGCGGCCTGGGCATCCGCGAGGTGCGGGTGTGCGGGCTGATGATCGGCATCGAGCTGGACGTGCCCGGCGCGGCGGTGGTCCGCCGCGCGCGCGAGCAGGGGCTTCTCATCAACTGCACGCAGGAGCGCGTGCTGCGCATGCTGCCCGCGTACACGATCAGCGCCGAGGAGGTCGACCGCGGCGTGGACCTGCTCGCCCAGTGCCTGGCCAGTCCGGCGGCGAACGCCTGAGGCGCGCTCTTGTCCGCCCGGTCAGGCACGGGCGTGGCGCAAGCTCGTAAGGGAGAGAGGACCGCATGCACTTCATCAACGTGCTCGACCACACCGCCGAACAGCTCGCGGCCGTGCTCGACCGCGCCGCGCAGCTCAAGGCCCGGCGCAACGCGGGCATCCAGGACCGCCTGCTGTCCGGGCGGACCCTGGGCATGTTCTTCGACAAGCCGAGCGTGCGCACGCGCGTGAGCCTGGAGGTGGCCGCGGCCAGCATGGGCGGGTACGCGATCAACCAGGAAGCCTTCTCCGGCCGGCTGGGCGAGCGCGAGCCGATCAAGGACGTGGCCCGGGTGATGAGCCGGTACACGGACCTCATCGCGATCCGCACCTTCGAGCACGCGGCCGTGGAGGAGTTCTCCCGATACGCGGCCGTGCCGGTGGTCAACGCCCTGTCCGACTACGCGCATCCGACCCAGGCCCTGGGCGACATGCTCACCCTGCGCGAGCACCTGGGCGACCTGGCGGGCCGCAAGCTCGTGTTCGTGGGCGACGGCAACAACGTGTCCCGCAGCCTGGCCGCCGCGGCCGGCCGGCTGGACATGCGCTTCACCCTGGCCCATCCGCCCGGATACGGGTTCGACGAGGCCTTCCGCGACCGGCTGGCCCGCGAATGCCCCGGCGCCGAGCTTGTGCAGACCGAAGACCCGGCCGGGGCGGTGGCCGACGCGGACGCCGTGTACACCGACGTGTGGACGAGCATGGGCCAGGAGACCGAGGCCGCCGCGCGTCGCGAGGCCTTTGGCGCCTTTCAGGTGAACCGTGACCTCCTCGCCCGCGCGCCGGCCGGGTGCCTGGTGATGCACTGCCTGCCCGCGCACCGCGGGGAGGAGATCACCGACGAGGCCATCGAGAGTCCGCAGAGCGTGGTCTTTGACCAGGCCGAGAACCGCATGCACGTGTATCGGGGCCTGTTCGCGTGTCTCCTGGGCGTGTAGGAGGCGCAGCTCGCCATGTCCACGCAGGACGCCCACGCACGGGCCGCCGCCGATGCGAGTGAGGCGCGCGGACGCCTCGCCGGCGGGATGCGCGAGGAGCTGCAGGACGCGCGCATCCTGATCGTGGACCAGGACAAGGCCGCGCGCGCCGCGCTGCGCGCGCACCTCGCGGAGTCCGGGTACGCGGCCGTGGACGGAGTGGCCGACCCGCGCGAGGCCGCCGACCGCGTCGCCGCGGCAAGTCCGCGACAGAGGCCGTACGACCTCGTCGTGCTCGCCCTGGGCGAGGACCCGCAAGCGGCCGCGGACCTGCCCCGGGGGCTGCTGGACGCGCTCGGGGACGCGCCCGTGGTGGCCCTGTCGGCCGCGGACGATCCCCAGGCCCAGCTCGCGCCGCTTCGCGGCTTCCACGTGGCCGAGTGCCTGCCCCGAGGTCAGGACCCGCACGTGCTCGCGCTGCGGTGCGAGCGGGTCCTCACGCGCCGGGTGTTCGACCGGTGCCTGAGCCAACAGTCGCGGCGCAACCAGCGCCTGTTCCTCAACGTGCTGCAGGTCATGGCCAAGGTGCTCGAGGCCAAGGACCCGTACACCCGGTTTCACAGCGACAACGTGGCCCGGTTCGCCCGGCAGATCGGCCGGCGCCTGGGGTTCCCCGCCGAGCATCTGGACCTCTTGCAGATCGCGGGCATTCTGCACGACTTCGGCAAAATCGGCGTGTCCGAGGCGGTGCTCAACAAACCGGGCAGCCTCACCGAAGAGGAGTTCGCCTCCGTGCGCCGGCATCCCCTGATCGCGAGCACGATCCTGGAGCCCCTGGAGGAGCTGCGGGCCATCATCGCGGACATCCGCCATCACCACGAGCGCTGGGACGGGGGCGGATACCCGGACGGGCTGCGCGGGGACGAGATCCCGCTTGGCGCGCGCATCCTGGCCGTAGTCGACGCGTTCGACGCGATCACCAGCAATCGCTCCTACCACGAGGCCCGCACCGTGCAGCAGGGAATCGACGAGCTACAGCGCTGCGCGGGCAGCCAGTTCTGCCCCGAGGTGGTGACCGAGTTCCTGGAGGTGCTCGAAGACAACGCCCGCCGCCGCACCCAGATCCTGCGCCCCGGACAAGGAGACTGACATGGCCCGAACCCGCGCGCCCGACCAGCTGCGCCCCCTGCGCCTGCGCCTCGGTGAGGCGCCCTTTGCCGAGGGGTCGGCCCTCATCGAGATGGGCAGCACGCGCGTCTTGTGCACGGCGAGCGTCGAGGACGGAGTGCCGCCCTGGCTGCGCGGCCGCGGCCAGGGCTGGGTGACCGCGGAGTACGGGATGCTGCCGCGCAGCACGCCCACCCGCCAGCAGCGCGAGGCGGTCCGCGGCCGGCGCGGCGGGCGCACCGTGGAGATCAGCCGGCTGATCGGCCGGTCCCTGCGCGCGGCGGTGGACCTCCAGGAGCTGGGCGAGCGCACCGTGCACGTGGACTGCGACGTGCTCCAGGCCGACGGCGGCACCCGCTGCGCGGCGGTCACCGGCGGCATGACGGCCCTCGCCCAGGCCCTGGACTGGATGGTCCGCACCGGACTCCTGCCCGAGACCGCCCGCCCCCTGCGCGCGCTCGTGGCCGCGGTCAGCGTCGGGCTCGTGGGCCGGCGCGTGGTCCTGGACCTCGACTACGACCTCGACGTGCGCGCGGACGTGGACATGAACGTGGTCATGACCGAGCACGGCCGCTACGTGGAGGTCCAGGCCACGGCCGAGGGCGCGCCGTTCACCGACCGGCAGCTGGGGTCCATGAAGCGCGCCGCCGCGCAAGGCATCGCCGAGCTCATCGCCCGCCAACGCAAGGCCCTGGCCGGCGCACGACCGCCGTCCCCCTGAAACCTGTTGGGCCGGGCCCGCGAATCTGGTAGACTGCCCGCGAGCGGACGAGGACTGCACGCTGCGCGCGAGCGCAGGTGCGCGGCGCAGTGACGTTCTTTGACCTCCGGAGATGCGTATGCCCCAGGAGCGCTGGGTGCTCGCCAGCCGCAACCCGAAGAAGCTCGAAGAGCTGCGCGCGATCCTCGCGGACGCGGATGTGCGGGTGCTCGCCCCTGACGAGGCGCCCGCCTGGCCGCCCGTGGACGAGACCGGCGCCACGTTCGCCGAGAACGCGGCGCTGAAGGCCCGCGCGGCCGCGCGCGCCACCGGGCTTGCGGCCCTGGCCGACGACTCGGGCCTGGAGGTGGACGCGCTCGACGGTGCGCCCGGGGTCCGGAGCGCCCGGTACGCGGGCGAGGCGGCCGACGACGCGGCGAACAACGCGCTCCTCCTGGCAGAGCTTCGGGACGTGCCCGAGGCGCACCGCGGCGCGCAGTTCCGCTGCGTCGTGGCCCTGGCCCGCCCGCAGAGCGAGGTGCGCCTGTTCGAGGGCCGGGTGCGCGGGCGCATCCTGTCCGAGCCGCGGGGAAACGGGGGCTTCGGGTACGATCCCCTGTTCTATGCCCAGGAGCTGGGCAAGACCTTTGCCCAGGCCCGGCCGGAGGAGAAGCACCGGGTCAGCCACCGCGGCCGAGCGCTGGCGAAGCTGCGGGCTGCGCTGGAGGCTGGAGCGTTCGGCACCGAAGAGAGCGCCGCCCGGCGTGAGCGAAAGGACACGGGCCCCCAGAACGGTCCCTCACCCAACCCTCTCCCGGAGGGAGAGGGCTAGCGAGGCGACCGCGCGGGCCCTCGCACGGGGGCACCGGCCGCCGGAGCGCGCCTTGCCCACCGCCCGGAGGGAGTGGGCCAGGCACGGCATGGAGGGCGGACCGCGCCCGATCCTCTGACGCAGGGACCCAGGAGCGGGCGAGCGAGAAGCCCCGGCCGCCGAGTGAGCCCGCATACAACAGGTCGCCTCTCTCCCCGGGAGGAGCTTAGCGCGAGCAAGAAACAGAAGGCAAGGAGAGCACCTGGACAACTGTCCCCTCTCCCCTCGGGAGAGGGCTAGGGTGAGGGAAGGGAAAGGGAACCGACGCACGTGAGCAACCCGCGTATCCGCAACTTCTCCATCATCGCGCACATCGACCACGGCAAGTCCACGCTCGCCGACCGGATGCTGTTGCGCACCGGGGTCATCTCTCCGCGCGAGTTCCACGAGCAGATGCTCGACGACATGGACCTCGAGCGCGAGCGCGGCATCACGATCAAGGCCCACACGATCCAGTTGCCCTACGACGTGGACGGGGAGACCTACCTCCTCAACCTGATCGACACGCCCGGGCACGTGGACTTCTCGTACGAGGTCAGTCGCAGCCTGGCCGCGTGCGAGGGGACCCTGCTCCTCGCGGATGCCACCCAGGGCATGGAGGCCCAGACCCTGGCCAACGCGTACCTCGCCCTGGAGGCGAACCTGGAGATCGTCCCCGTGGTGAGCAAGGTGGACCTGCCCGCCGCGGACCCGGAGGGCGTGGCCGAGGAGTTCATCCAGTTCCTGGGCTGCGCGCGCGAGGAGATCCTGTTCGTGAGCGCCAAGACGGGCCACGGCGTGGAGGAGGTCATGCGCGCGCTCGTGGACCGGGTGCCCCCGCCCGCCGGCAGCCTGGACGCCGACCCGCGGGCGCTCATCTACGACGCGGTGTACGACGACTACCGCGGGGTCATCGCCTACGTGCGCATGGTCGACGGCGAGCTGCGCGTGAGCGACGAGGTGGTGATGCTCGCCACGGGCCGCCGGTACGAGATCGGCGAGCTGGGCGTGTTCGGCAAGGGGCCCGTCCCCCGCCGGGCCCTGGCCGCGGGCGAGGTGGGGTATCTCATTGCCTCGATCAAGAGCCTCTCGGACGTGCGCGTGGGCGACACCGTCACCCGGGCCAAGACCACGGTCGAGCCCCTGCCCGGATACCGCCAGCCCCAGCCCATGGTCTACTGCGGGCTGTACCCGTCGGCGACCGAGAACTTCGAGTCCCTGCGCCGCGCGCTCGACCGCCTGGCGCTCAACGACTCGAGCTTCACCTTCCAGCCCGAGTCCTCGGCCGCCCTGGGGTTCGGGTTCCGGTGCGGGTTCCTGGGCCTCTTGCACATGGAGATCGTGCAGGAGCGCCTGGAGCGCGAGAGCGACCTGGACCTGGTGCAGACCGCGCCCAACGTCACCTACCGGGTCGTGCGCACGGACGGCGAGCTCGTGGAGGTCCACTGTCCGGCCGAGGTGCCCGAGCCCACGGCCATCTGCGAGTTCCACGAGCCCGTGGCCCGGCTCCAGGTGCTCACCCCGCACGAGACCATCGGCGCGGTCATGAGCCTGGCCGAGGAGCGGCGCGCCGAGTACAAGGGTATCGAGTACCTGCACGCCGGCACGCGCGCGCTTCTCACGTACGAGGTGGCGTTCGCGGAGATCGTGTTCGACTTCTACGACAAGCTCAAGAGCGCCACGCGCGGGTACGGGACCATGGACTACGAGCTCGTGGCCTACCGGCCCGCGGACCTGGTGAAGGTGGACATCCTGGTCCACGGCCAGGCGGTCGACGCCCTGAGCATGATCCTGCGCCGCGGCGAGGCCCCGGCGCGCGCGCGCCGGGTGCTCGTTCGCCTCCAGCGCGAGATCCCCAGGCACCTGTTCCAGGTGGCGCTCCAGGCCGCGATCAACGGCAAGGTGATCGCGCGCGAGAACATCCGCCCCCTGTCCAAAAACGTCACGGCCAAGTGCTACGGGGGCGACATCACCCGCAAGCGCAAGCTGCTCGAACGGCAGAAGGCGGGCAAGCGGCGCATGAAGTCCATCGGCTCGGTCGAGGTCCCGCAGAAGGCGTTCCTGGCCGTGCTCGGCCGAGAGGATGGCTGAGGGAGACGCCGTGGACGAGCGCGCCGAGCGTCCGATGCGCCTGGTGACCGTGGCCGCCGCGCCGGACGCCGTGCGCGCGCACGGCATCCGCGTGCGCCTGGAGGCGGCCGACATCCCCTGCGTGATCGCCGACGAGTACACGATGAGCGCGAACCCCTTCTACAACTTCGCGGTCGGCGGCGTGAAGGTCCAGGTGCGCGAACAGGACGCCGCGCGCGCCGCCGCGCTCTTGAACGCCCCGCCCGAGCCCCTGCCCGACGAGGAACCGGAGTCCGAGGCCGACGAGACGCCGCCGGCCGAGCCGGCGCAGCCGGGCGCGCAGACGATCGCGCCCGCGTGCCCGCGCTGCGGGGCCGCGCAGACCGTGCCGGTGCGCCGGGGACTGCTCTTCGCCGCGTTCGCAGTGCTCCTGTGGACCGCGGTGGGGCTGTTGCCCTGGCCGTTTGCACGCATGGGCCTGGCCGTGGCCGCGGTCCCGTTCGCCGTGGCGGTGTGGCTGTGGCTCGGGGAGCTGCATGTGTGCCGCGCGTGCGGACACCGGTGGGCCGCGCGCGTGCCCTGGACCGGCCCGGAGCGGCCCATCGGCAAGCCCGCGCCCGCCCGGCGCTGCCCGGGGTGCGGGTCCGCGCGCGTGGACACCGAGCGCCGCGTGGCGAACCTCCTGTTCCTGTACGTGTTCGCGGGCGGACCGGCCTTGTTTCTGGCCATCTCGCGCGGCCACCCCTGGGGCGGCGCGCTCGGGGCCGCGGTGTTCGGGTATCTCGTGTGGAAGGCCCTGCGCCCGGAAC
>CAZOBJ010000022.1:5665-7055 GCA_964577825.1 uncultured Planctomycetales bacterium | reverse complement strand
GGCGAGCCGGGCATCGCGTACTTCATGGGCGTCGGGTTCGTGCGCGATCCGCAAACGGACGCGGGCCGGGCCACGCTCGCGAGCATGGCCGACCGGGCCCAGGCGCGAAACCGCGCCATGCTTGAGAAGGTGAACGCCCATCTCGACGCGGTGCGCATCGACTACGACCGCGACGTCCTGCCCCTCGCGCCCGCGGGCCGGCCCACGGAGCGGCACATGCTCCAGGCCCTGGAGGCCGCAAGCCGCGCGTACTTCGCGGACCGAGCCGACGAGGAGGCCGCGTACTGGGCGGACAAGCTGGGGCTGGACCGCGACGAGGCGCGCGCGCTCCTTGAGGACAGCACGTCGTTTCGCGCCGCCCTGCGCGCGAAGCTCATGAAAAAGGGCGGCGTGGCCTACGCGCCCCCGGACCGGGATACCTTCCCGGACGTGGGCGATGTGGTGGACATGGTCCGCTCGGCCCGGGCCATCCCCACGATCACGTGGCTCGACGGCACGCGCGCAGGCGAGGCCGACCCGCAGCGGTTCGTGGACGCGTTCCTCGCGCACGGGTGCGAGGCGCTCAACATCATCCCGGACCGCAACTGGCGCCTGTCCGACCCCGAGGAGAAAAGGGTCAAGACGGCCAACCTGTACGCAATCGCGGAGGCCTGCCGCGGCCGCGACCTGCCCATCATCGTGGGCACAGAGATGAACAAGGCCGGCCAGCCCTCCGTGGACGCGTTCGACGCGCCCGAGCTCGCGCCCGTGGCCGAGGACTTCTACGCGGGCGCCGCGTTCCTGTACGGGCACACCCTGCTCGCGCGCGCGCTCGGGCACGGGCGCATGTCCGCCTGGGCGGGGGCGCACTTCCCGGACCGCCGCGCGGCCGTAGACTACTACGCGGATGTCGGCCGCAAGGCCGGGGCGCCGGCCGCGGCCCTGGGCGCGCTCAAGCGTCTCGCCGCCGACCACCCGCCCGAGGCGGCGCGCCGCGCGCTCGCCTGACCGCGCCGGAGCCCTGTATGTCCCCCGAGACCCTGGGGTACGCGTTCGCCCTGACCGCTGCGGCGGCGTGGGGGTTTGTGGTGATTGCGGTGCGGGCCGCGCGCGCGCCCGGAGCCCTGGGCGTGGCGGTCAGCATGCCCGCCGGGCTGGCCGTGCTCGTGCCCCTTGCGCTCGTGCTGCGAGGCGCGCACCCGGACCTCGGCGTGCTGTGGAGCCGCGCGGGCCTGCTTGTGGCCGCCTCGGGACTCCTGCAATTCCCGGTGGCCACGACCTGCTACTACGAGGCGATCCGCAGCGCGGACGTGTCCACCATCGCGCCGCTCAAGGAGGTGAAGGTGGTGTTCACCGTGCTGCTTGTGGCCGCGCTCGGGCTGGAGGCCGTGGGCGCCATCCACGCGGCCGC
>CAZOBJ010000022.1:0-5565 GCA_964577825.1 uncultured Planctomycetales bacterium | reverse complement strand
CCGGACGACCGGGCCCGGCTGCGCCGGGGGGTGCTCATGGCCCTGGGCGCGGCGGCCGGCTGGGCGGTCGGGGACGTGCTCATGGGCCAAGCCGTGCGCGACGTGGACGCGGTGCTGGCCACGCCCGCGGCCCTGGCCGTGGGCCTGGTCGCGTACTACGCGTGGATGGCCGCGCGGGGCCGTTTGCGCGCCGCGCTCAGCCTGCCGCGCCGCGAACGGCTGCTTTTCGCCGCGCACGGGGTGGTGAGCTTCGGGTTGGGGTACGGGGCGCTCTTCGCGTCCATGCAGTACATCGGCGTGGCCCGGCCCGCGATCGTCACGAACGCCTGGCCGCTCATCGCGGCGCTGGTGGGGTTCGTGCTGTACCGCGAGCGCCTGACGGTGCGCAAGTGCGTGGGCGGAGGGCTGTTGATCGCGAGCGTATACCTGGCGATGCTCCCGTAAGCCGCGCCAGCCGGCCGCCGGGGCCTACTGCGCGCTCAGCGCGGCGAACCGCGCGTAGACCTCGTCCCAGGGCGCGGACTCGCCGGGCTCGAAGGTCTCGACCTCGAAGGAATTGCGCACGATCTCGCGCGCTTCCGCGAGGCTGCCCACCGCGCCCACGCCCACGGCCTGCATGAGCACGTTGCCCGCCGCGGTGGCCTCCACCGGGCCCGCGTACACAATGCGGCCCGTGGCGTCGGCGGTGAACCGGTTGAGCAGCCGGTTCTGCGCGCCGCCGCCGACCACGTGCACGGCCTCGATCGCGCGGCCGGTGAGGACCTCCAGGCCTTCGATCGCGCGGCGGTACTCGAGCGCCAGGCTCTCCAACACCGCGCGCACGAACGCGCCCCGGTCCCCGGGCACGGGCTCGCCCGCCTGCGTGCAAAACCGCTCGATCTTGCCGGGCATGTCCCCGGGCGCGAGGAACGGCGCGTGGTTCGGATCGACGAGCGTGGCAAGCGGCGCCGCGCGCTCGGCCAGGTCCACGAGCCGGGCGTAGTCCAGGTCCGCGCCCTCGCGCACCCAGGCGCGGCGCAGCTCCTGCACGATCCACAGCCCGGCGATGTTCTTCAGGAACCGGATCGTGCCGTCCACACCGCCTTCGTTCGTGAAGTTCGCGGCGCGCGACTGCTCGTTGATGATGGGCGCGGCGAGCTCCACCCCGAGCAGGCTCCAGGTGCCGCTGGAGAGGTAGCACCACCCCTCGCCGGCCCCGGGCACCGCGGCCACCGCGGCCGCGGTGTCGTGGCCCGCGGGCGCGAGCACGATCGGCGACTTGAGCCCGACCTCCGCGCACAGCCCGTCCAGGAGCGTGCCCACGACGGACCCGGGCGCCACGACCTCGGGCAGGATCCGCGCGGGCAGCCCGGCCTTGTCCATGAGGTCCGTGGCCCAGGCGTGGCCGGCCATGTCGTAGAGCTGGCTGGTGGAGGCGATCGTGTACTCGCTCACCGCCGTGCCCGTGAGCAGGTAGTTGATAAGGTCGGGCATGAACAACAGCCGCTCGGCGACCTCCAGCAGGGGATCCCGGGCCTCGACCATGGCGTAGAGCTGGTACAGGGTGTTGATGGGCATGATCTGGATGCCGGTGCGCCGGTACACCTCGCGCCGGGGCACCTTGCGGAACAGACGCTGGGGCACGCCCTCGGTGCGCGCGTCGCGGTAGTGCACGGGGTGCCCGAGCAGGACCCCGCCCCGGCCGAGCAGCCCGAAGTCCACGCCCCAGGTGTCGGTGCCCAGGCCGTCGACCTCCGGGCCGTACGCGCCCGCGTACGCGCGCAGGCCCTGCAGCACGCCCCGAAGCAAGCCCAACAGGTCCCAGTGCAGATGGTCTACGACGCGCACCGGTCCGTTGGGGAACCGGTGCAGCTCACGGAGCTCCAGCCGCCCGTCGGCCAAGAGCCCGGCCACCGCCCGTCCGCTCTCGGCGCCCAGGTCCAGGGCGAGGAAACGCTGTTGCGCCATGCCCGACCTCCGGGAGTCCGCGATCCGCGCGCAGCGCTCCGGTCGCCCCATGCTAGACGGGGCGAGGTCCGAACGCAAGTGCGGAAAGCACGTTCGCGCGGAGCGAACCGCCCTGCCCCGCGCCGCGGGTCCTGGCTGGCCCCGGGCCGGGGCGCCGTGTTTCCCGGCCAGGCGGTTGCGTTCTCTGCGCCCGCATGGTATATAGGGAGGCTCCGGCCGCTGCGCACGCGCGGAAGGCCCTGTCGGCGCCGGTCACAAGCGCGCGGACCCGAGCCGCCACCGGCGCGGCCCGAACCTGGAGCCAGAGGAGAGACCCGAATGAGCCTGCACAAAACCCTGAAGAGCGGCGACCAGCTCGCCCGGCACCGCAACGTGCTCTCGCGGACCGAGCGGATCGCAAAGCTGGAGGAGGAGCGGCGCTGGACCGAGGACGAGTCCGTGTTCTCCCTGCCCAAGGTGCGATCCATGAAGCTCGCGGGCCGCAAGAAGAAAAAGAAGAAGGAAGCCGAGGAGGCCGAAGAGGCCGGCGGCGTGAGCACCCCCGAGGCGGAGTCCACTCCGTCCTGACCCCGTAGCGCGTGCGAGACCCGGCATGTCCCCGCCCGACCCGTCCATGGCCCAGCGCGTGCAGGCAATGGACGTGAGCGGCATCCGCAAGGTCTTTGACCTCGCCCGCGAGATCCACGAGCCCGTCAACCTGTCCATCGGGCAGCCGCATTTCGACGTGCCCGACGACGCCAAGGACGCGGCCGTCGCCGCCATGCGCGCGGGCGCGAACGCCTACACCCAGACCCAGGGCGGGCCCGAGCTGCGCGAGGCGCTGCTCGACTGGCTGCCCGAGGGCCGGTACGCCGCAGACCAACTCCTGGTCACCAGCGGCGTCTCGGGGGGGCTGACCCTCGCGTTCCTGGCCCTGCTCGACGCGGGCCACGAGGTGGTGACCGCGGACCCGTACTTCGTGAGCTACAAGCAACTCGCGTTGCTCTGCGGCGCGCGGCCCGTGTTCGTGGACACGTATCCGGACTTCCAGCTCGACCCGGACCGCCTGGAGGCCGCGCTCACCGACCGCACCCGGGCGATCGTGCTCTCCAGCCCCGCGAACCCCACCGGCGCGGTGTACGACGAAGACGTGCTCCGGGGCGTGGCCCGCGTGGCAGAGCGCCACGGACTGCTCGTCATCAGCGACGAGATCTACCGCGACTACGTGTACGACGCGCCGTTTCGCAGCATCGCGGACCTGTACCCGAACACGTTGGTGCTGGGCGGGTTCTCCAAGAGCCACGCCATGACCGGGTGGCGGCTGGGGTGGGCGGCCGGGCCGCGCGAGGTGATCGGCGCGATGACCAAGCTTCAGCAGTTCACCTATGTGTGCGCGCCGTCCTTCGTCCAGGTGGCCGGCGCCTACGCGCTCGCGCATCCGCTGCCCGAGCGCATCAACGAGTACCGGCGCAAGCGCGACCGCATCTACGCGGGCCTGCGCGAGGCCGGGTACGAGGTCACGCGCCCCGGCGGGGCGTTCTACATCTTCCCGCGGGTCCCCTGGGGCACGGACATGGAGTTCGTGGAGCAGGCCATCGCGAACAAGCTGCTCGTCATCCCGGGCAGCGTGTTCTCCGAACAGCACACCCACCTGCGCATCTCGTACGCGGCAAGCGACGAGACCATCGACCAGGGCATCGAGATCCTCGCGCGCCTGGCCCGGCAGGGGGGCTAGGGCCCGCCGCCCGGCGCCAATGCGTCTCTCCGAGATCGGCTAGATGTCTTCGGACACGGGCTCGCCGAACAGGGTCAGCGGCGTGCTGCCCGTGATGCGAAGCGTGACCTCGCGGCCCGTAAGCGCCGCGCGGCGGACCGGGTCCGCGGGCGCGGGGAACACGGCCACCGCGTTGTGCCGGGTGCGGCCGGTGAGGTTGTGCGGGTCGCGGGCGCTGGGGCCCTCCACGAGCACGGTCTGCACAGTGCCGTGCAGCGCAGTGTTGCGCGCGCGGCTTACCGCCTCCTGCGCGCTGAGCAAGGCCTGGAGGCGCCCCTCCTTGGCCTCGTGGGGCACGTCGTCGGGCCTGCGCGCGGCGGCCGTGCCCGGCCGCGGGGAGTAGCGGAACGCGAAGATATTCTGGAACCGCGCCCGCTCCACGAGCGCGAGCGTGTCGCAAAACTGGGCCTCGGTCTCGCCCGGGAACCCCACGACAAAGTCCGAGCTGAACGCCATGCCCGGCACGAGCTCGCGGCCCCAGGCCAGGCGCTTGTCGTACGCCGCGCGCGTGTACCCCCGGCCCATGGCCCGCAGCACCGGGTCCGCGCCCGACTGGGCGGGCATGTGCAGGTGTTCGCACACCGCGGGCGCTTCGGCCATGGCCGCGAACAGGTCCCGGTCCACGTTGCGCGGATGGGCCGTGAGGAACCGCAGCCGCGCCAGCCCGTCGACCGCGCCCGCCGCGCGCACCAGGTCCACGAGCCCCTGCCGCGGGCGCAGGTCGCGGCCCCATGCGTCGATCGACTGGCCCAACAGCGTCACCTCGCGCACGCCGCGGTCGAGGAGCGCGCGCATCTCGGCCAGGATGTCCGCAAGCGGCCGGCTGCGCGCCCGGCCGCGCACGTAGGGGACCACGCAGTAGGCGCAGAAGTTGTCGCACCCGCGCATGGCCGCCACGAACGCCTGGGGCCCACGCGGGGTGCGCGCCGCGGAGAGCCCGCACAGACCCTCGGGCGCGCGCGCGTCCGTGGCCACCACCGGCCCGGTTTGCGCGGCGGCCAACAGCTCGTCGATGCGGTCGACCATGCCCGGACCGGCCACCAGGTCGATCTCCGGGCACCATCGCCGAAGGGACGCGCCGCTGCGCTGGGCCATGCACCCGAGCACCCCGATGACAAGGTCCGGCTCCGTGCGCTTGCGCTCGCGCAACAGGCCCAGGGCCGAGCGCACCCGGTTCTCGGCCTGGTCGCGCACCGCGCACGTGTTCAAGAGCACCGTGTCCGCGGCCCCTTCGTCGACCACGAGTTCGTGCCCGGCCCGGCGCAGGGCCCCGGCCACGAGCTCGGTGTCGAGCCGGTTCATCTGGCAGCCGAAGGTGCGCAGGTATATGCGTCTGGCCATGGGGCAGTGTCTGTCGGCCGGCGCGCGCGCGTCCCGCGCGTTGCGCGTTTACTCCTGCGCTGACGAAGCCTGGAGGAGGGATCCAATCGGCTCGCGGCCGCTAGCTCACAGCAGCATTCGCCCTCGGGGCAGGTTGCGTTCCCTTTCGGAGATGCTCGCGCCTTCGCTTGCCCTCTTGCTCCTTCTCTCTCCGGTACGCGCGCCCGAACCACACGCCGATATTATGTTCACGCACCGAGCGTCGGAACAGGCGCACCTGTTCATCGGTCCAGTGAGGGTGAATGTAGTAGGATGGGGCGCCCTGGCGCTGGGACGACCTGGCATATCGGGGGTAGTCGTCGTCTATCTGGTCGAGGGGCCGATATCTGCAGTCCGCTACCTGGACCCCCCATTCCCGGCATTGCCGCCGCTTCTTTTCCATTTCCGCCAAGGGTACCTTCCAATTGTACAGCATGAATACGTACTTCTCTTTCGGGCGGAAGCCTGCCTCGCGAAATAGCGCTAGTTGTGTCCACACATCGCGC
>CAZOBJ010000021.1:27176-39585 GCA_964577825.1 uncultured Planctomycetales bacterium | reverse complement strand
ACTACGAGTCCGGGGCCAAGGGCATGGTCGGCGTCGCGTTCGTGCGCGAGAAGGGCCAGGACGCCCGCGAGCTGGGGGTGCAGGGCACCGAGGGGCGCATCTATTACGCGCGCAGAGACAAGCAGGTCGTGCACCTGGAACACAACGACGGGCACAAGGAGCATTTCGACTACCTGGGCGGCGGGGACGTGCTCCGCGGCGGGCTGACCGCGGACTTTATCCGCTGCATCCGCACGGGCGACCAGCCGCTGGTCACGCCCGAGCGCGGCAGGAAGTCGCTCCTCGTGCCCATGGCCGCGGAGAAGTCCATCGCCGAGAAGCGCATCGTGCACGTGTCCGAGCTTACGTGAGCGGCGTGCGCCCGCCGCGATGCGCGGGAGTCTAGAGAACGAGCGGGGCCGAGAGGGGCTCTGGCCCCACAGGCATCGGACGGGCTGACTCCGTCCGACATGGTTCGAACACGGAAAGGGACGCGCAATGGACAAGGTACGCGTCGGGATCGTGGGCATGGGCCAGCGCACGTGCTTTCACGGCGGGCATATCTTCAAGCAGGACCAGGACGAGGTCGTGCTGGCCGCGATCTGCGACAACCGCCCCGACCGCCTCTCCCACGGCAAGCAGGCCTACGAACAGACGTTCGGCTACCCCATCGACGCGTACGAAGACTACCGCGAGATGTATAAGAAGGCGAAGCTCGACGGCGTGTTCATCGCGGGGCCGAATTACCTGCACCGCGACATGACCGTGGCCGCGCTCGAGGCCGGGATCCACGTGCTGTGCGAAAAGCCCATGGAGGTGACGCTCGCCAAGTGCGACGAGATGATCGCCGCCGCAGAGCGCACGGGCAAGCTCCTGTGCCTGGGCATGCAGATGCACTACCGCGTACGTCCGCACAAGATCCGCGAGATCGTGGAGAGCGGAGCCATCGGCGAGCCGGTCATGGCCTGGTGCACCGAGTTCCGCGGCCCTTACGGCAAAATGAAGGACTGGGTGTGGGACCCGGCCAAGTCGGGCGGGGCCATCGTGGAGAAGAACTGCCACCACTACGACATCCTGGACCTGTGGGTGCAATCCCCGCCCACCACGGTGTACGCCACCGGCGGCATCAAGAAGCACTTCACACCCTGGGGACACAAGAGCGACATCGTGGACCACGCTTGGATCGTCAACGACTACGAGTCCGGGGCCAAGGGCATGGTCGGCGTCGCGTTCGTGCGCGAGAAGGGACAGCATGACCGCGAGCTGGGCATTCAGGGCACCGAGGGCCGAGTGTACTACGGCCACCGGGACGGGGAGATCGTGCACTTCGAGCACAACGACGGGCATGTGGAGTACTTCGACTACACGGAGGGCGGCAATGTGTTGCGCGGCGGGCTGACCGGAGACTTTGTGCGCTGCATCCGCACGGGCGACCAGCCGCTGGTGACGCCCGAGCGCGGCAAGAACGCGCTCCTCGTGCCCATGGCCGCGGAGAAGTCCATCGTCGAGAAGCGCATCGTGCACGTGTCCGAGCTCACCTGAGCGGGGCTTTTGCGCCCATGAGGAAGGCTGTAGCTCGAAGCAGTGGTCCCGATCCGCCGAGAGGCGCCCCGTGAGCCCCCAACGTCCGAACGTCCTGTTCCTGTTCCCGGACCAGCTAGGGCGATGGGCGACCGGGTTCGGGGGCGACCCGAACGCGCGCACGCCCAATCTGGACGCCTTGGCCGCGCACAGCGTGGACTTCGTGCACGCAGCCTCCGGCTGTCCGGTGTGCTCGCCCGCGCGCGCGTCTCTGATGACCGGACAATACCCGCTGCGCCACGGGGTCTTCCTCAACGACGCGCCCCTGCGCACACAGGCCACGACCCTGGGGCGGGCCTTTCGCCAAGCCGGGTACAAGACCGCGTACATCGGCAAATGGCACCTCAACGGGGCCGAGCGCGCCGCGAGCATCCCGCCCAAGGACCGTTTGGGGTTCGAATCCTGGCGGGCCCTGGGCTGTACGCACGACTATACGCATTCCCTGTATTATGCGGATGACGAGACCAGCCCCCGCCAGTGGCCCGCGTTCGACGCCCTCGCCCAGACCGACGAGGCAGAGCGCCTGATCCGAACGCGCGACCCGCAGCGACCGTTCTTCCTGGCCCTGGCCTGGGGACCGCCGCACGAGGGCTTCGGTCGCGGAGGCCGGGTGCACGCGCCCGACACGTACCGCCAGCTCTTCGAGGCCGACCGCCTGGTACTGCGGCCGAACGTACCCGAAGGACCGGTCGAGGACCATCCGCCCTTTGCCCAGTACGGACCCGCGCGGCGCGCGCCGGGGCGCACGCTTCGGTCGCTCGTGCGCGAGCGGCTCGTGGACTACTACGCCTACATCGCGCTGCTCGACGAGATGGTCGGACGCCTGCTGGCCGCACTGGACCGCGAGGGCCTGGCCGACAACACCGTGGTGATGTTCTGGTCCGACCACGGCGACATGGCCGGCGCCCACGCGCGCATGCCTCGCCAGAGCCCCTGGGACGAATGCATCCGCGTGCCGCTGCTTGTGCGCTTTCCGCGCGCGGTGGCCGGCGGGCGCACAGTCCGCGCGCCGATCGATGCGCCGGACCTCATGCCCACGCTGCTGGGCCTGTGCGGCCTGTCCGTGCCGGACACGGTCCAGGGACGCGACTACGGCCCCCTGCTCCGCAGCGAGACTGATCGGGCACCCGCACACGCCGCGCTCGTCGCCTGCTACCACCCCTTCGCAGGGTTCGCTCGCGCGCTGGACGGGCGCGAGTACCGCGGGCTTCGCACCGAGCGCCATACCTATGTACGCAGCCTGGGCGGCCCGTGGCTGCTCTACGACAACCAGGCCGACCCGTTTCAGATGGAGAATCTTGTGGATCGCCCGGAGTACGCGGCGCTCCAGCGCGAGCTGGAGGACCGGCTCCGTGCGACTCTCACCGCGCTGGGAGACGAGTTCGCGCCCTCGGATCACTACCTGTCCAGATGGGGGTATGCGGTGCGCAAGGCGGACGGTTCGATCCCCTACCGCACGCAGCCGTGAGGCGCCAGACAGGCTCTCACGCGCCCGCCTCGGGCGCGCCGCCCGGCTTGCGGCCCCGGGTGTCCAGCGTAAGCTTCGCGGCGCCTTTGGGACGAGGCACCTTGGCACGGAAGTCCTCGGCGATCTCGGCCAGCGTGGCCGGCTGCATCCGACACCCATAGGCCTCGCACCGCTCGCGCACGGCCTGGATGATCCCCAGGAGCGTCTCGCGGCGGAAATCGTCCGGCCGCCCGTACTCGAACACGTTGTGCGTGAGCGCACGGATATAGGGCGTGGCCACGTCCTCGCCCGCGTCGACCTGGCGCTTGAGGTCCTTGTCGATCGTGTACCAGTGGTTCTTGGCGTCCACCAGCTCCACGCGCAGGTCCTGGGGGTGGCGTCCGCCCCACATGCGCGACTGCGCGTCAATGGTCGGCGGGATGTCCACGAAGTCCACGTCCCCCTCCAGGCACCGGTTGTATCGATGCGGGTAGTGGCAGCCCCGCGGCGAGCTTCCCCACACGCACGCGCATTGGGGCAGGTCGCGCGTGGGAAACGACGCATGCCCGTGGGTGAAGCCCAGCGCCTCGAACACGGGAAAGGTGTGGTCGTTGGCCGATCCGTACCCGGGCACGATGGCCCGGGGCGGCCGATCCATGGCCGCGCAAAACGCGTCCCGCGCCTCCGCCACGATCCTGGCCTGGTCCTCGGCGGAGTACACGCCCAGGAACTCCTCGTACCCCTGGTCGGCCGGATGGACGTGCAGGCCGATCTCGTGCCCGGCGGCCTGAAGCTCGCGGTAGACCGCCCCATGGGCCCGCAGGTCCCCGGGGATGACGAGGAACGTCCCCTTCACCCCGGTCTGGGCGAACACCTCGCCCAGGCCGCGGATCGCCCGCTCCCCGAGGCCGGGGTCGCGCAGGGCGTGCTGGGTGGACTCGCAGTCGACCTGCACGTTGAAGAACACGGTGCGCACGTGCGTCTGTTCGCTCTTCGCGGCGCTCACGGCACGATCTCCCAGAGATACCCGCTCCGATAGGGATTGTCGTTCTCGCATACGTACAGGGTTCCGTCCTGCGCGCGCACGATGTCGTGGCATTGCCACAGCGGTTCGCCGTCCCGGTCGCGCACGCGGCCCAGCTTCTCGAATCGGCCGGTGCGATAGTCCACCCGCATGAGCTCGCACTCCCCGTCGCGGCCCGTGATTCCGTAGGCGGTCCCGTCCTCGGCCCGCGCAAGGCTGCTCAGCCGGCTGCGGCGGTCCGGGGTCGGCGTGCACAGGTGCTCGGCGCGGCCGGTGGCCGGGTCCACGCGGTACAGCGCGCCGTTGCCGCCGCTCGCGTACACGTATCCGTCGCCGAACTCGAAAAACGCCTCCGGCTTGACGAACCCGTGCCCGCCTTCGGGCCGGGGCAGGCCCTGGTCGAAGAACCTGACCCGGTCCGCGCGCGGGTCGTACTTGCACAGGCGCAGGGCGTCGACCCCGGGCGCGGACTGCCACGCGCGGGTCAGCGACCAGCTCGACCACACGCACCCCTCGCCGTCGCGCACGATGTTCTCGGGCATGGCCGGTCCGCCGTATCCGGTGCCCACGAGCCCGAGACTGCGCCCCCGGCGGGTGTCCAGGTCGAATGCGCACAGCATCTCCGGGGCGAAGCACAGGCCGTAGGCCGTGCGCCGCTCTTCGTCGAGCACCAGCGACTGGATGTACACGTGCGGCACAGGCACGCCCAGCTTCTCGATCGCGCCGGAGGCCGGGTCGTAGCGCACCACCGCGCCGCCCGGCGCCTTCAAGAACCGGTCCACGTCGTGCAGGAGCGCCACCGCGGCGTACAGGCTCCCGTCCGAGGCGCGCACGAGCGACCGGTGGAACTTGGCGTCGTACGGATCGGCCACGCGGTCATAGCCCAGGTCCACGAACCGGCCGGCCTTGCGGTCATAGGCCTGGAAGATCCGCGTCGCGTCGAAGCAGGTCACGCCCAGGTAGACCCGGCCCTCGTCCGGGCCCAGCACCGCGCAGTCCATGCTGATCCATCCCCTGCGCCACGCGGGGTGGGCCTGCATGTCCGCGTAATCCCAACGGTCCTCCACCTCGTCGAACCACTGGGTGCCGAACCGTTCATCTTCGAGCTTGAGACTTCGTACATTCATGAACGCGCCTTCCTCTCGGGGTGCGGCCGCTGCCGGACGTTCTTGCGTGCCTCGTGCACCCGCGGGCTATCCGGGCCCTCACTGCGCGCTCCCGCCGCGACGAGCAGCGGCGGCGGGCGGCGAAGACGCCAGCGCGGCTTCGCTCACCTTGTGCAGGGCATGGTAGAATCCGTCGAACACCTGCGCAATGGCGAGCGCGGCCTTCCGCTCCGCGCCCGCGGGCCATTCGCGGGACGCCAGCTCATGGAACTCGCGCGCGCACCGCACCTCGTCCCCGGTCAAGAGCTCGCCCCGGAGCCGGTCCAGCACGGCGGGGGCATCGTCCACGGTCTCGCCCGTACGCACCCGCCAGAACGTGCGGAAAGGCACCACGAAGAAGTTGCCGTCGATGCGGCCGAGCTCGTTGCGGATCAGGAACTCCGTGTCGAAATGCGCGGGCGCCCGCGCGTAGAAGAGGAGCCGCCCCTTCATGAGCCGGCTGAACTTGGCGTTGTCAAAGAGCTTCATGGCCGGGTCCACGGGCGCGTGGGCGAGGGCCCGCTTCCATGCCCCGACGTCCGGCCCGCTGCCGGAGGGCACCAGGCGCAGCACGTCCGCCAGCGCCTCGGCCAGGGCCCGGAGGCCCGCCTCCAGCACGTCCTCCAGGCGCGTGAGGTGCGGCTCTTCGTACCAGCGGGGGGTCTCGTAGTCCGCGTGCAGGATCTCGAACACGGGCGCCCAGCAGGCCAACTGCGGGAAGCGCTGCGCCGCGGTCTCCAGCGCCTCGAACTTGCCCACCACCGGACGCCGGTCCAAGAGCGACAGGGCCGCCTGCACGGGCGGGGCGAAATAGTGCATCAGCCGGCTGTGCAGCGGGTACTTGTTCGCCTGGCCGCCCAGGTTGATGCAGGGGTCGATGCCCCGGTCGTAGCGGCCGTAGAACGTACAGAAGCGCTTGAGGTGGAAGTACTCGTCCTCCACAATCCAGGGCCGCCGGTCCAGGGCCGCCAGGGCCTCGCGCATGCGGCCGGGTTCCTCGGTGCGGTAGTAGGACCACTGGCGGTACTCCGGATAGTAGGTCCGCGCGCCGGTGAGCTCGGCCCAGGTGACGTTCACGCCGGGCAGGTGCTCCAGGTTGCGCGCCCAGGCGGGGTAGCGCGTGCACAGTGACAGGTGCGCCTCGCCGACCGCGGTCGACATGCGGCACCAGTCGTCGGCGGTCTGGCCGTCACGCACGATGAACCGGGTGTCGAAGTCGCTCATCCCCGGGATCAGGTCGCGGAACATCCACTTACCCGCAAGCCCGTCGATCCGGTCGAAGCGCGCCCGGCACTCCTCGTAGTAGGTGTCGATGAACTGGGCGAAGTCGTTCTCGGGCCGCGGCGCGAAGCGCATGGATCCCTCCCGGACGCTAAGGGGCGGGCACGTCCGCTGGCCGCCCCTCGGCCGCGGACCGGTAGACCGCGTCCAGGACCAGGTTGGCCTTGAGCGCCTCGCCGGCCGAGCAGGCGGGCGCCCGGCTCGCGCGCAGCGCGTCCACGAATTCCTGCACCAGGGGCAGGTGCACGTTCTCGACGGCAGGCAGGTCGATCGACGCCACGTCCCGGCCCACGGTGCGGGTCACCGGCCCCGTGTCGCAGGGCAGCCACAGCAGCTTGGCCTCGGTGCCCACGATCTCGAGCTCATGGCGCCACGTGCGCGAGTGCCATCCGAACGACGCGGTCACGTGCGCGCCGCCCGGCAGGGTCATGATCATGCTCGCGGTGTCCTCCACCCGCCAGTCGTGGGCCAGCGTATCGCAGCGCGCGAACACGGTCTCGGGCAGTCCGAACAGGCCCACGAGCAGGTCGAACATGTGGCTACCCATGTCCGAGAGCACCCCGCCGCCGGACTTCGGCGCCTCCACGCGCCAGCGCTTCGGGTCGTCCGGCGCGGGGTCGAACCAGGAGACGTAGGTCATGCGCACCTGCATCACCCGTCCGAACGCGCCCCCGGCGAGCATGTCCCGAGCCATGGCGTAGCGCGGCAGGAACCGGCGGAAGTACGCGCATCCCGCCGCGCGTCCCGCCGCGGCCGCCGCGGCCACCACGGAGCGGGCCTCCTGCGCGTCGCGGCCCAGCGGCTTTTCCACGAGCACGTGCCTGCCCTGCTCGAGCGCGGCCACGGCCTGCGCCGCGTGCAGCCACACGGGCGTGGCCACGTATACGGCGTCTACGTCCGCCTGCGCCAGCGCTTTGTCGAGATCGGTGTAGGCCGCGCCTGCGCCCCACGCGCGGGCCGTCTCGCGCGCGGCCGGCTCCTGCACGTCGCAGATCGCGGCGAGCGTCGAGCCCTCGGCCCGGGCCAGGGCCTGGCCCACGCGCTTACGCGCGATGTCGCCCGCCCCGACCAGGAGCCACCGAACCGTGTCCATGCCGCACTCCCTCGCAAAGCGCCTCAGCCGCTCAAGCGTTCTTGCGCAGGTCTGCGATCGTCTGCTTCACCGCCCAGGCCACGTAGGCGCAGTCCTCGTCGGTGGTCTGGGCGAACACGGGGAGGCTCGCGACCTGCGCGCACGCCTTGGCGGCATGCGGACACCCCTCGGCCGTGTACCCGAGCTTCCGGAAGGCCTCCCAGCTCCATACGGCCGGGTAGTGCTTGCCCGTTCCGACCCTGTACCGGTCCTTCAAGTGCGCGGTGAACGCGCCCGTGTCAAAGGCCACCTGGTCGGTGTCCAGGCGCACGACGTACAGGTGGCTGCCGTGCTCGGGGCCGTGCCCGGCGGGAAGTATCAGCTCGTCCACGTCCGCGAGCAGGTCCCCCAGCCGGGCCATGGCCCGCTGGCGCCGGGCGATCACTCGGTCGACCTTCGCCAGCTGCGTAAGCCCCACCGCGTACTGGGGCTTGGTCATGCGGTAGTTGAACCCGATGGAGGCCACGCGAAGCGACGGGCCGCCGTACACGTACCCGAAGGTCTTCAGCCGCCGTACGCGCTCGGCGAAGTCCTCGTCGTCGGTGGTGACCGCGCCTCCCTCGCCCAGGCAGGTCATGTTCTTGTTACTTTGGAACGAGTAGCAGCTGGCCAGCCCGCGTCCGCCCACCGGGCGGCCCCGGTACTTGGCGCCCACCGCGTGCGCGGCGTCGTAGAGCACGGGGACGCGGGTCTCTTCGGCGAGCGCGTCGAACGCGTCGATGTCGCACGCGAGCCCGGTGTAGTGCACGCCGATCACCGCCTTGGTGCGTTCGGTCATGCGCTCGCGCACCCGGGCCGGGTCCAGGTTCAGGGTCACCGGGTCCACGTCCGCGAACACCACCTTGGCCCCGCGCGCGACCGCGCACCCCGCGGTGCATACAAAGGTGAGCGGCGTGGTCACCACCTCGTCGCCGGGCCCCACCTCCAGGGCCGCCATGCAGCAGTCGAGCGCCGTGCCGCAGGAATTCACAACCACGGCCCTGGCCGCTCCCTCGTGCCGGGCCAGGGCGTCCTGGAACCGGGTCTCCTCGGGCAGGGGAAAGAACCCGGTCGACGGGTCCATGGCCGTACGCATCACGTCCTGGGCGGCCGCGAGGTCGTCGGCCTCGAACAGCCCGCCCAGCCGCAGGAACGGCACCTCACGAATCTGCACGATCCTCCCCTCCTCTTGCGCGAAAGCCAAACGTGCCGTGCCCGGCCATCCTAGGCCAGACACGGGCCCTGTCAAGCAAAGTCCGCACCGGTCGCCGGCCGCCGTCTGTTTCCGCTTGCGCTCCCCTGTGCGAACGGTAGCCTAACAGGCCTTGGTCGGTGGGCGCGGCATCGACCGCGGCACGCGCCCGGCATTGCGAACGATTCACATACGATTCACGGACAGGCACGCACCTGTCCGGCTGTGTCAAACGAGTCCAGAAACGAGAGGAGGCACCGACATGCGAAGCGTTCTGCGCGGTATCGGACTACTGGCCCTGGCGCTCGGGATGGCAACGACGGCGAGCACGCTGGATCTCAACGCGGATCCGGCGGAGAACGACTACCTGTTCGGCCGCGGCATCAGCATCCCCGAGCGGGAGATGGTGAAGACGTTCCGCCCGGCAGAGAACCGGGCGGGGTTCACCTTCTTCGACGGGGTCAGCGACGTGCGCGTGGACGGCGGCCGGCTCCTGTTCACCCTGGACCAGCCCGAGGCCACGCTCGGATGGGGCCGATGTCTGGGCGAGTTCTCCTTGACCGAAGTCCCGGAGATGTGGCAGGAGCAGAATGGGGTCGTCCTGGGCGTACGCGTCTCCGAAGGCGAGATCTCCTGGCGGGCGCGGCCCTGGCGCGACGGCGAGCGCCAGGACCTGTCCAACTACCCGGCCTTCGTGGCCACGGCCCAGGGTGCGGATTGGCGGGACGTCCGGTTCACCGGAACGCGCGGCGAGCGCACGTACGACTTCCTGCCCGCGGACGGGCCCACGCCGGACGGGCTGGAGTTCACCGTCCAGGGCGAACCGGGCACGCGCGTGGAAATCCAATACCTCAGACTCGTGCAGCCGCGCACCGAAGGATACGTGCGCAAGGAGTTCACCTTGCCCGAGGGCGAGGTATGGCGCGCGGTCGCGGACGTCATCAGCTCGAACCACCGCAACTGGTACGGACGCAGCGAGATCTACAGCCGCCTCTCCATCAACGGAGAGGTTGTCGAGCGCCGGGGCGCCAAGCACCTCTACCACCTCGACCCGGTGGACATCGGCCCGTACCTGCGGCCCGGTCAGAATTGCGTGGGCTTCTACGGATTCCGCATCGGGTACGCGCCGCCGATCTTCTTCCAGGCGCGGATCATCATGGACTCCGGCGAAGTGGTCACCTGGACCACGGACGAGACCTGGCGCTACAGCCCACAGCACGCCGAAGATTGGAGCCAGCCGGAATTCGACGACACGGCCTGGCAGCCGGTCGAGGTCGGCGGATCCGTGTGGCTCAAGTCCCGCGACCCGGCCCACCGCCTGAACCTCCCCGCGTACAAGGGGCGCCTGCTCCTGTCCAATCCCGACCGGCAGGACCTCTTCTACACCACGGACAGGGACGTGGTCGTGGACGTGCGCGCGCCCGCCGGGCTCGCGTCCAGGCAGCCGACGCTGCGGTACGCGTTCGGCAGGTCCGACGCCCAGGGCCACTGCACCCAGACGGCCGAGGACACGGTGGCCGAGGGCGCGGTCCAGGGCGAGGACCTTGTGTTCCGCATCGACCTCGGCCGCCGGGACCGCGGCGTGTACGCCCTGGCCCTGGCCCTGGAGAACCAGGCGGGCGTGCCGATCGAGGAGCGCCCGCGCGAGCCCCTGGTGGTCCTGCGCCGGAGTACGCTCCAGCCCGTGGCGGGCGCAAGCTACACCGAGGGCCTGGACCTGGCGCTCGAGGACGAGATCGACTTCACCGATCCCGACGACCCGCACCCCTGGCGCGAGGCGGCCATGCCCGCGGTGCGCTTCGGCGTCAAGGCCCCGGCCATCGCCGAGCCCGTGATCGTGCGCAAGAACGGGCTCGTGTACCGCGAGGTGGCCGATCCGAAGAGCGGGTCCGGGTTCAGCTACCGGATCGAGTTCGAGCACCCGGGCGACTGGTACTACTTCGAGCTCGACTATCCGGACGACGACAAGCGCATGGTCGAGGTGCTGGTGTCCAACCGCATGGAGGGCGTGTGGACGAACTCCGAGGCGGGCCTGGGCGCGGAGACCGGCGGCCGGTTCCTGAACACGAACACCATGCAGACCCTGCGCTGGGTGCATGTGGCCGATCCGGGGGTTCATTCCCTGGACATCGTGAACGTCGACGACGGGCAGAAGGCCGCGGCCGCGGGCGTGCGCATCTACCACGTGCGCGGCAACCTCCCGTCCGCGAACGCGGGCGCGAGCCGCCGGTATGGCATTCACACCGAGCGCAGCTTCTACACGAACGGCCTGGGCATGAACTTCGGGGTGCAGACCGCGCACACCCAGCGCGGCAAGCTCCAGGAGCTCGACGAGACCCGGTCGATCATGACCGCGTGCCTTGCGGACCTCGTGTGGCTGGAGGCGTCCGCGGAGAAGTACGTCCAGTACCTCAAGTTCGCCGGGCAGAACTGCCACGTCATGGGCTGCTACCAGTACACCGAGCAGAACTCGCCGTACGTGGCCGCGCCTGCGCTGGACACGAGCCGGGTGCCCTGGTGCCTGCGCACCATGATGGCGAACCTGTTCGAGGTCAACGGCATCGACTTCTACGCCGGCGTGGAGTTCAGCCAGCACCAGGACGTGCGCAGCTACGTGAACAACGCCCTGCTCGCCCAGGGCCGGGACAGCGTGTACATGGTCAACGCCGAGGGCGAGCAGCGCTACGGGACCGTCTCGACCATGGTGGCCAACTGGATGCACCCCGAGGTGCGCGCCCGATTCTTCGGGCTTATGAACAACCTGAACTCCACCTTCGGGCACCTCTCGCGCTTCCAGGGCGTGCACGGCATGATGCACCCCACCCAGTACGGGGCCTACTGGATTCCGGCCCTCGGACAGGGCGACCAGTACGACCAGCCCATGCGCGCCTCGTTCGACGACATCACCATGGAGCGGTTCGAGCAGGACACGGGCATCGACCTGCCCATCGAGCGCACCGACCCCCAGCGGTTCCAGAAGCGCGCGGCCTTCCTGGCGAGCCCCGGCCTGCGGGACCGGTTTTTCGCGTGGCGCTGCGACAAGCTGGCCGAGTTCTACGCGCAGGCCCTGGACCGGCTGCGCGGCGCGCGCACGGAGCTGCGGTACGTGAACGCCGTGCCCATCGAGGACACGGCCTTCTACAAGTATTACCTCGATAGTGGCCGCGCGTACACGGACATCCTGGACGACTTCGCCATGGGCTTCGGCAAGCTCGGCGCGGTGGACGGCCACAGCCTGGGGCGATGGACGATCAGCTGGCGCCACGTGAACAACCCGCCGCTTCCCAGCCAGAACCCGTACAACTGGGTGGTGCGCACGGACCCGGGCATCATCTCCGCGTACCGGGGCCAGGAGCCCCGGTACGTGCTCGCCCGCACGAGCTGGCACGAGGGGTACCGCGCCTCCGCCGGGTATGCGATGGACAACCGCGACGACCACGACATCCTGGTCGAGTCGGACTGGATCATGAACGGGTACAAGACCCGGGCCCTGCCTCAGCCGGGCGGATACCACGCGCGCGAGGCCCTGCTACAGGGGCTCGTCACCGCGGACGCGAACCTGCTGCTGTCCGGTTTCACGGACATCAACATCAACGTGGGCCACGAGCAGGTGCTGCGCGAATTGGCCAAGATCTACACCGAGCTCCCG
>CAZOBJ010000021.1:0-27076 GCA_964577825.1 uncultured Planctomycetales bacterium | reverse complement strand
CGTGGGCCACGAGCAGGTGCTGCGCGAATTGGCCAAGATCTACACCGAGCTCCCGCGCGAACGCTTCGCCCCGGCGCTGGAGACCGGGCTCGACACAAACCTCGCGATCCGCGTCCACCGGGGCGCGGACGAGAGCACCCTGTACGTGGCCAACCCCGGCCAGTGGCATGTCACCGGCACCGTGACCGCGCAGTCCGAGGGGCCGGTGCGAGACCTGCTCACCGCCGAGCAAATCGCGCAGGCCGGACGCGCCGAGCTGCCGGTGGACCTGGCCCCCTTCGGGATCCAGGCCTTCCGCGCGGACGCGAATGACCTGGAGGTCCTCGCCTACGCCACCGACCCGGTGTCCGAGGGAGAGCTCGCGCGCGTGCGGGCCATCCCGGAGCGCGTGCGCGCCCTGGTCGAGGACCCGCAGGTGCGGCTCGTGCTCTCGCCCCAGGACCGCGCGTATATGACCGAGGCCCTGGACCAGATCGACCGGGCCCTGGACGAAAACGAAATCGCGCGCGCCTGGAGCCTCATCACCGCGCCGCGGTTCTGGTTCACCTGGAAGCAGTTTCTGGAAAAGGCGGTCACCGGGCTCGCGCGCCTGCCCGAAGAGCTCGGCGCCGCGCGCGCCGAGGCCGGCCCGGACCCTCTGCCCACCCTCCGCGCCCGGCGCGTGGAGGGTGAGGTCACGGTCGACGGCCGGCTGACCGAGGACGCGTGGGCCGCGCTCCGGTTCGACGCCTCGTTCTGGAACATCCCGAAGAAGAAGCCGCCCATGGCCCAGACCGCGGTCAAGGCCCTGTACGACGGCCAGGCCCTGATCCTGGCCGTGGCCTGCGCGGACCAGGAGCCCGGCGCCGTGAAGGCCAGCGCGGAGGACGAGTCGGCGCTGTGGCAAAGCGGCGACGACGTCATCGCCGTGTTCGTGCAGCCGGACGCGGGCAAGCCCATCTACTACCAGATGGCCATCAACCCCGCGGGCGTCCGTTTCGACCAGCGCGTCACGGGCGGCGAGCGCGACTACGACTTCGCCCCGCAGTGGCAGGCCGCGGCACAGCTCCTCCAGGACCGGGGCTACTGGACCGCGGAGATCCGGCTTCCCTACGCGGCCTTCGGCGCGTCGGGCCCAGGCCCGTCCTGGCGGATCAACGTGTTCCGCCGCCACCGCAACGACCGGCTGGACGCATGCGCCTGGAGCTGGGTGCCCGGCGACTGGCACAATCCCGACCGATTCGGAGTGCTCGCATTCGAAGGATTGGACTGAGAGCGCGCTTCCCTGTCGCCGCTTCCTGCGAGGAGACCCCGATGCCCGCGCCACGACCCGCGCGCCTGCGCAACGACCGCCTGACCCTGTCCATCGACCGCCACTACGGGCGCGCCACCGCCCTGCGCGAGGCCGGCAGGCGCCGCGACCTGCTCGCCTTCGACCCGGCGCGCGCCGCCTCGGACCTGCGGTTCGGGTTCGGCGGCCTGACGCTGCGCGCGGACCGCGAGGTCCGCAAGCTCGCCGCCGACGGACCCATGGCCACCGTATGCGCGCGCGACGAACAGTACGAGGTGGAGAAGCGATATGGCCTGGTCGACGACCTGCCGTGCGTGTCGCTTCAGACGCACCTTCGCAATCACGGCGCCCAGGTGCTCGACAGCGTGCCGGGCCCGTTCCTGAGCCTGCGGGGCGTGCGAGCCAACGACAAGCGCTTCTTCGTGCACCCGAACGGCGACGGGGCCCCGGTGGACCTCGCGCCCGTGTGCAAGGCCACGTCAGGCTACACGTCGCGGCCCAGCGACCAACAGTGGCTGGGCGTGTTCGACGCGCGCACGCGTCGGATGGTGCTGCTGGTGCGCGAGGCCGGTCCGGGCGGATTCCAGCACGTGGCCTTTCCCGCGCACGTGACCGTGGACTCCCGCTCCGCGCCCGTGGGCCCCGGACAGGAGTGCACGCTGCGTCGCGAGCTGTGGGCGCTCGGGCCCGAGGACCTGGACGCGGTGGCACAGTCCCGTCTGCTTGGCCGCGCACAGGCCCGTGCGCTCGTCCGGGCGCTCACCTGGCTCTTCGCGCCCGAGCAGGAGCGCACGCTCGAGCGCCTGTCCAAGCGCGAGCGCTTCCGCGAACGCGGCGGCCGGGCCGACTGCACGCTCTCCTTCGTGCGCCTGCGCGCGGGCAAGCGCGAGACCCTGGCCGCGGACGCGCGCGGCCGCCTGCACGTGCCGGCCGGGAGCCTGGGCGCGTGGCGCCTGGCCGTGCGCCTCGGGGCCCCGGTGGCCGAGGGCGGGGCGATCCTGTTGCGGCGCCGGTCGCTGACGCGCTTCGCGCAGGCCACGCAGACGCGCTCGCCCCGCGAGGAGGACTACCTGGCGGTGCGCGGGCCCGCGGGCGCGCGGCTCGCGGTCACCCGGGAGAACGTGCCCTATACCTGGGTCCAAGGCTCGGGCGTGAAGACGACCTCGCCCGGGTACCTGTTGACCGTGGAGCAGGGCCGCCTGCGCAAGGGCGACAAGCTCCAGGTGACCGTGGGCGCGCCCCGGCCGGGCCGGACCACCATGATGTGCAACCAGGTGCTCCTGGCAGAGGATCGCCGCGACCGCACCAACCAGCGCCTGGACGTGTACGTGGACCCGGAGGGGGACAAGACCTTTCTTCGCGCCGCGCGCTTTCTGCCCCTCACGATTCCCGCCGAGCCGCACCGCCTGGTGGTCGCCGCGGACAGCACGCCTCGCGGCCGCCGCGCTCGAGTGGTGGCCAAGGTCGAGGACCTGTACGGCAACCTGTGCGCCGACTTCGCGGGCGAGGCGGTGGTCCGCGGCCCCGTCGACGAGCCGGGCGCGACCTTCCCCATCCGCGGCGGGTGCGGCTCCTGCGCGGTGCGCCTGCGCAAGGGCGCGGACACGGCCACCGTGTGCGTGGACGTGCCCGAGGCGGGGCTTGCCGGCGAGAGCAATCCCATGGACACGAAGCTCCTGCAGGGGCGGCGCGCCTACTGGGGCGAGATGCACGGCCACACCAGCCTGTCCCACGACGGCAAGGGCGGCATCGACGCCGCCGTGCGCTTCGGCCGCGACGCGGCGCGCCTGGACTTCTGCGCGATCACCGACCACACCCGGTCCAGGGAGCGCGGCCAGCGCATGCCCGAACGCATGAACCGGTACTTTCGCGGCGCGTGGTGGACCGCGCACCGCCGGGCCGCCCGTCGCTACGCCGAGCCGGGGGTGTACGTGCCCGTCCTCGCCCAGGAGATCCACCCCGGCGACGGCGGCGACCACGACGTGTACCACCCCAGCTACGGGAGCCCGGTGGTCATCCCGGAGTCCGGGCACATCGGCGCGGCGGACCCGGCCTACAACAAGCTCTACCGGTTCCTGCGCAAGCACCGGATCCTCATCATCCCGCACGTGGGCGGCGGAGAGAAGGACTGGCGCTGGCACGACCCGCAGGTCGAACGCTGCGCCGAGGTCGCTTCGATCCACGGCCGGTTCGAGAGCTTTGTGCAGGGCGGGCTCCAGCGCGGCTACCGGCTGGGCATGGTCTACGGCAGCGACAACCACGGCGGCACACCCGGGCACTCCGGATACTTGGTGGAGGGCTCGGCCGGCGACACCATACGCCCGACCAAGCTGCGCATGCCGCGCATGAACAGCCCGATGTGGACGAACGGCACCACGGCGGTGCTCGCGAGGTCGCTGACCCTGGAAGACGTGCTCGACGCCCTGTGGCAGCGGCGCTGCTACGCCGTGGTGGGCCGCGCGCGTCCGCTTGTCGACTTCCGGGTCAACGGCCGGCGCATGGGCGACAGCCTGCGCACCCGCGAGCGTCCGCACGTGGACCTGACCGTGCGAGCGTCCGTGCCGGTGCGGTCCGTGCACATCATCCGCAACCAGTACGAGGCCCATCGCGCGCGCGGGCGCGGCAACCGGGCCACGGTCGCGTTCGAGGACAAGGGCGTGGAGGCGGGCACGAACTACTACTACGCACGCGTGGTGCTCGCCGGCGACCAGGTGGCCTGGACGAGCCCGGTGTGGGTGACCTATTCCGGTCGGGCCACGCCGCGCAGCGAGCGGCCCTGGAACGCGGAGGAGGTGCCCAGCCTGGACGCCGTGCGCGAGGACCCGGCCGCCCTGGAGCACAAGCAGACCTTCCTGGACCGGCTGCGCATGCTCGCCGGCGACCGGTTCCATACATTCAAAGCCGTGCGCGTGGGCGACGACGGGTGGGGCCCGCACGCGCTGTTCTTCGGCCTGGACCGGGCCCGGGCGGACGCGCACGTGCGCTGCCGGTACTTCTACGCGTTCGAGCGCCCGCTCATCCAGACGGGCTCGACCTGGACGCCGTTCGACTCGTACCCCGGCGACAAGTGGCTCGTCAAGTAACCGGCGCCCGGCGCCGGCACGCAAAGGAGGACCCCATGCGCATCGTCCGCACCGACCAGGCGCCCCGGCCCCTGGGCCACTACGCCCAGGCCGTGGTCCACCAGGGCACCGTGTACGTGGCCGGGCAGATCCCCATCGATCCGGCCACGGGCGACCCCGTCACCGGCCCCATCAAGGCCCAGGCCCGCCGCGCGCTCGACAACCTGGATGCGATCCTGCGGGCCGCGGGCTCGGACCGCGAGCACGTGCTCAAGACCACGGTGTATATCGCGGACGCGTCGCTCTCCAAGCCGTTCAACGAGGCGTACGCCGCGTGGTTCGGCGGCCACGCGCCCGCGCGCGCCATGGTGCCCGTGCCCACCCTGCCCCTGGGCGTGCTCGTGGAGATCGAGGCCGTGGCCGCGGAGGCCGGCTGAGACATGCCCGAGCTCGGCTTCCAGGACGTGCGCGCCGCGCACGCGCGCATCCGCGAGCACATCCACCGCACGCCGGTCCTCACCTGCGCGCACTTCGACCGGGTCACCGGCGCGCGGGTCCTGTTCAAGTGCGAGAACTTCCAGCGCACGGGCGCGTTCAAGCTGCGCGGGGCGCTCAACGCAGTCCTGGGCCTGTCCGAGGACGAACTCGCCCGCGGGGTGCTCACCGCCAGCTCAGGCAACCACGGCCAGGCCCTGGCGTACGCCGCGCGGCTGCGCGGGGCGCGCTGCTGGGTGGTGCTGCCCGAGGACGCGACGCCCGTCAAACGCGCGGCCATGCGCGGGTACGGCGCAGAGCTCGTGGTCGCCTCCCGCGATCCGGACGAACGCCTCGGGCGCGCCGAGGCCCTGCAGCAAGAGACCGGCGCCGTGTTCGTGCCGCCCTTCAACGATCCGGCCATTGTCGCCGGCCAGGGGACCGCGGCCCTGGAGCTCGTACAGGACGCCGGGCCGGTGGACGTGCTGCTCGCGCCCGTGGGCGGCGGCGGGCTGGCCAGCGGCACGGCGCTCGCCGCGGCCGGGCTCACCCCACAGCCCCGGGTCCTGGGCGCCGAACCCGCGGCCGCGGACGACGCGGCGCGCTCGCTCGCGTGTGGACGGCGGCTCCCCTCCGAGCACCCGAGCACCATGGCCGACGGCCTGCGCTCGAGCCTCGGGGAGCTCACCTTCCGGATCCTGCGCGAGCGCTTGGCCGGGATCGTGACCGTGGACGAGCCGGCCATCGCCCAGGCCATGCGTACGGTGTGGGAGCGGATGAAGATCGTGATCGAGCCCTCGGCGGCCGTGGCCGTGGCCGCGCTCCTGTCAGGCGAGGTCGCCCGGCCCGGCGAGCGGGTGGGCGTCATCCTGTCCGGCGGGAACGTGGACCTGGACCGCCTGCCCTGGGCGGACGGTTAGCCGGTCCAGAACCGGGGCACGCGCTTGAGCCCGAACCAGTGGCCCGGGCCCTGCGGCTCGGGCGCGGGGGGCGCGGGCGCCGGCGGCTCGGCGGCCGACAGGCGCACGCGCTCGCCGGGCGCGAGCTCCAGGCGCAGGTCGTCGCCATCGAGCACCCGCTCGCCCGCGCGGGCCGGACCGTCGAACGGATTCTTGACCCGCACGGGGCCGCCGAGGCGGCTTTCGAGCTCCACCCAGCGCACCGCGCCCGCGCGCTTGCGCGCGGACACGAGCACCGCGCCCTCGGCGAGCAGGTTGTCGAAGGCCGCGTCCGGCCAGAACTCCGGCACCCCGGGGAAGACCCGGATCCGCCCGCCCCAGCTCTGGAGGAGCATCTCCAGCATCGCAGCCGCGGCGCAGAAACCCGCCTCCAGGGTGAACGGCCGACGCCAGGCGTGCGTGGGCGAGCTCCCCCGCGGGGCGTTGAGATGAAACGTGTTCGGCGCCACGAACGCGAAGTAGTCCTGGAGCATCTTCCAGGCGAGTCCGGGCCGACCCGTCCACGCGGCGATGCAGCTCATCCACGGGTACGACCACCCGCTCCATCCGCCCGTGCCCTTGTGGTGGACGGTCACGAGCGACTTGTCGATGCGCCGGCGGTCCGCCTCCGTGCCCTCGACGGTCACAAGCGCCAGCGGATGGATGGGCATGAGGTGCGAGAAGTGCCGGTGCGACTCGCCCAGGGGCAGATCCTCGGCGATGAAGAACTCGTCCTCGCCCGGATAGTCGTAGAGCCGGTCAAGGACTTGCTTGACGCCCTCGTCGTCCGGGTCCGCGGGCTCGTCCAGGACCCGGTTCGCCTCCAGGAGCGCCCGGCCCAGGAACCGGATGAGCGCCGCGTCGATGGTCGTGTCCGTGTGCCACCGGTGGCGGTGGTCGCGCGGCAGGTACTCCGGGCTGTTCGACAGCGGAATGTGCAGGCGTCCGTCCGCGCTCGGTTCGAGCGCGGCCACATACGCGCGCCACGCGCCGCGCAGCATGGGCACGGCGTGCGTGCGCAGGAACTCCTCGTCTCGGCTGTAGCGCCAGTGCAGCCAGAAGTGATGCGCGATCCAGGCCACGGAGCCCACAAACGTCTGCATCGGCGCGAACACCGACCCCTCGCGCGAAGGCAGATTCGCGCCCTCGAACCCGATGGCCTGCTTGCACCACAGCCCGTCCACGCCCAGGAATCGGCGGCAGCCCTCGCGCATGCGCGGCCGCAGGCGATCGAAGAACGCGTACAGGGAGTGCCCGAGGTCCAGGTGGTTGGAGGCGTAGATGGGCCAGTAGGACTCCTGCACGTTCATGTTCAGGTGATAGTCGTTGCGCCAGGGCGGGGGCATTTGCCCGTCCGGGCTCCACACCCCCTGTAGCGAGATGGGCGCGCCGTCCGGCCGCACACTCGAGCCGAGCTTGTAGAGTTCGGCGTAGTACAGGTTCTCCAGCTTGCCGTCGGGCAGCTCCACGCGCGAGCGCTGCCAGAAATCGCGCCACCACGCCGCGTGCTCGGCGTGCAGGGCGTCCCAGGACTCGCCCGCGGCCACCGCGTCGACGGCCGCCGCGCGAAAATCCTCCGCGTCGCGGTGGCTGTACACGGATACGAGCAGCGTGCCGTCCGCGCGCACCCGCCAGGCGAGCGCGTGCCCGCCGCCGAACGGGTACCGCTGCTCGGCCCAGCCCCCGCCTTGGACCTCGCCCTGTTCGAGCTCGGGATACTCCCACAGGCGAAAGGCCTCGCGGATCTTGTCGTTCGCGTAGCGCACGCGCACCCGCGCACCCGGGGCCAGGCCGCGCACCACAAAGAGCGGCCGCGCGGCGTGCACGAACGCGGCCCAGGTGGACGCGTCCCAGGTCGCCTGGTCCAGACGCAGCCGCCCGGTGGCAAGCGTCCGGCCGTCGACCTCCAGCCGGGGCAGCACGATCCGCGTGGGCGTGGGCTGCGGCCCGCGCACGCTCTTGGGCAGGGACGCGCACACGCGGCTCGCCTCGTCCGCGCGGCCCGCGCGCACCAGGTCGCGCAGGTTCGCGTAGGTGCACCTCGCCGCCTTGTCCGGCGGCAGGGGAACCTCGCGCATGTCCCAGGCGTCGTACTTGTCGAGCGTGACGCACAGCGTCCGGTCCCCGCCGCGCCACAGCACCGCGCCGATGCGCCCGTTGGCGAGCGGCACCCCGTCGACCCACTGCGTGGGCGGCCGCTCCCAGATAAGGTCGTGGCGCGCGAGCCGCTCCCAGTCTCGCGCGCGCCACCCCCGCGCGTGCATGTTGCGCCTCGCCTACGCGCCCGACGAGTCGACGGGCGTCACCAGGCGCGCGGCATGGAGCCCCGTCTCGTACGTTGTGCGCTTGGGCCCGAGGCTGGAGCCGGCCGCGGCGCGCAGCAGGGGCCCGAGGGTACTGGTCACACGCAGCTCAACGGTGTTGCGCCCCTTGCGCAGCTTGCCCGTCAAGTCCACGAGGTAGGGATCCGTGATCCGCTCGCCCGCGTCGCGGCCGTTCACGCGCACGGCCAGCGCCGCGCGCGCCACGTCGACCTCCAGCCACACCGTCTGCGGCCCGCCGTCCCAGTCGAGGTCGACACGGTACACGCCCGTGCCCGCGTAGTACGGATACCCCTGCCTCTCCCAGGCGCCGGCCTTCAGGCGCTTGGGCGGGGCGACCACGCGGTCGCCGCGCACCGCGAACGCGCCCAGCAGGAACGCGTCCAGGGTGGGCTGGAGCCTGGGATAGCGGTAGCTCGCGGCCACGCCCGTGCGCTCATAGATCTCGGGTGCGTACGTGCCGGTGACCTGGTTGCGGCCTGTCTTCAGGAGCCGGCCCACGTCCACGGACAGACCGAAGGCGTCGTAGTAGTCGTCCGAACGCGCCTGGGCGCGCACCGGCCGGCCGTTGACCGCCAGGTCGTCGACCACCCCGTTCTCGTACAGGATTCGCTCCTTGCCGGTCAGGTGATCCATCTGCACGGTGCAGCGGAACTCGATGCGCGGCACGAGCCGCAGGGCGGGCGGAATCTTGCCGCCCTCGCAGTCGTGCCAGACCTGCGGCCTCACCGGGTCGCGCATCTGTAGGTCGCACGCGGCCAGGGGCAGCGCGTTTTCGCGCTCGATGCGGAAGGTGTAAGGCGCCGATAGCTTGCGCACGGTGCGCCGCCGCAGACTCAACGACTCGCTGCGCGCGGCCCGCGCCCGATCGCGGCCGGTCACGAACACGCGCGTCTGCCACGGCGCGAAGCTCACGGCGAACGCCTCATCCTCGCCCGCGCGCTTCGCGGTGCGGACCGCGCCCGTGTCCGGGTCCCAGTGCTCGACCGAGGAGCGCTTGCGCGCCCGGCCCACGAGGTGGCGCTCGCGCTCGGTCGGGTTCATGACCGTCACGATCCGCGCGCGGCCCTCCCGGCGCGTCTGCACCCACACGTGCTCGGCCAGCGACTCGTCGGGTTCGGTGAACCGCAGCGGGGCTTGCGCATCCGGCAGGAGTTCGGCCAGGAAGCTGCGCGGCCGCCGCTGCGGCGGACGCCAGGCAACTTCTCGGCCCTGGTCGTCGCGGTACACGAGGTCCAGGGCCGCCAGGCCCAGGAATCGGTCCGCACCTTCCGTAATCCGCCAGCGCACCCAGCGTCCCTGTGCGCGCTTCAGGTCCACGGTATGCGTGCGGCCCTTGCGCGCCTCTATCGCCGCCGCGGTACGCCACTTCTTCCCATCGTCGGAGACGAGCACCTCGTAGTCGTACGGGACGTCCGCCTTGATCGGCTCCATGCGGGCCACGAGCCGCACCAGGTCGCGGGGCTCGCCCAGATCGATGGCGATCTCCTGCGGGTAGGTGCGATCGAGCAAGAACAGGGACTCGGTCCCGTCGAACAGGGCCTCCACCTCGCCGCTGGCCACGGTGGCCGAGAAGATGAGCTCGCGCAGGTCGTCGGGCAGAAACACCACCTCGCCCTTGCCAAGGGCCGTGCGGCGCACGTTCTGGAAGCGCTCCACGGCGGTCGACAGCCCCAGGTGCTTGCGCCAGGCGGACACCAGGCTCTCGCCCTCCGGGTCGATGCGAGCCAGGCGCAGGAACACGACCACCCGGCCGCCCGCCTTGGCGAACCGGCCCAGCCGCGCCAGCGTGTCCGCCTTCAACGCGTTGCAGGGCGGCACCAGCACCGTGCGGTAGGAGGCGCCCGGGTAGGACAGCCGCCCGCCGCGCAGCTTGGCCTCGGGCAGGCCCGCCTCGTAGAGCACGTCCGCCTCGATCTGCACGGCCTCCAGGTTCTCGTACAGCCGCTTGGCGGCCTCCAGGTTCTTGCGGCTCTGGCCCATGTCCTGGACCGCGTTGGAGAGTTCCGCGCTCGACGGGTAGAGCACCGCGGCGTTCACGTCCGAGCGGCCCGCGGCCGCGGCCTGGCACAGACGCGCGGCGTGATCCGAGAACGCGCGCTGGTGGTTCCAGTTCGCCGCCTGGTAGAACCCGGGCGGGTTGGCCGTGTGCTTGCGGAAGCTGCGGAAGCTGTAGGCATAGTCGATGGGCACCTGCATGTTGATGCCCTGCACGGCCAAGATGTCCGTGTTGCGCACCTTCTCGGCCAGAGAGAAGCCCCAGTCCGTGATCCCGAACACCTCGCACGAGTTGCGCGCCGCGCCCTTCATGCGCGCGACCGAGGAGACCGTCTTGGGCAGGATGCGCAGTCCGCTGAGCGCCGATTTCCATCCGCCCAGGTTGTCCATGCCGGGCACCTGCATGGCCCCGATCTGGTTGTAGTAGTCGCCCGAATGCGGGCCTTCGCTCGTGTGCCCGCTCAGCAGCACCTTGTGCTCTGCGCACCATTGGCCCAATTGCCGGAAATACGCCTCGGAGAACCGGTCGGCCGCGAGCCGGTAGTAGTGGTAGCACACCCGCCGGTCGGCCTCCGGACCGCCGAAGAGCTCGAAAATATGCGGCCGCAGGTCGTAGCCGTAGCGCTCCCGGAACAGGCCGAACAGCCCCCGCGTCCACGGCAGCGAACGCACGAACACGCCCATGCGCGGATCCGGAGGCGGCGCGAGCGACCCCATCACCGGGTGCTCTTCCCCGTTGACCACCAGGTCGTGGCGCGGCGGGGCCGGATCCCCGCGGTTCTCGCCCCAGATCCACGGCTCGTCGTTGTAGAATCCGACCACCGTGTCGCCGAAGGCCTCACTGGCCACGCGGAAATGGCCCTCGTACACGTAGTCGATGAACGCCCGCACGGCCGCCGGGTTCATGAGGTCCACGTACCCGGGCGCATCGTTCGTCCACCGGCCCACCGAGCAGGCGTCGAGCACTCGCCGCATGGGCGCGACCACGGCCACCTGAATCTGCCACGCGCCGGCCGGGGCCTTCCAGTCGAGGACCTCCGGCTCGGCGCGGTCGGTGATGTCCACCTGCCTGCGGCTGCCCGCGCGCACGGCCCGCGCGGCCACCAGGCGCCCCGGCGGCAGGTCCAGGTGGACCTGGCGCGACCCGGTGCGGGGCACGTCGTGCGTGTGGAAGTGCAGGTGGGTCATGCGGTGCTCGGGATGGCGCTCCTGCACAAGCCCCCCGGCGCAGCCCCCGGGCCAGCAGTAGTCGTCGTAGATCCACAGCTTCATGCCCAGGCGCTTCGCCTCGCGCACCGAGAACTCGAACGCCTCGAAATACCCCTGCGACAGGAAGGCCGGGGTCATGCCCGCCATGGGGAAGATCATGGGCTCGATCACGTGCGCGGCCTTCATGGCCCGCAGCTGCCGGGCGATCTCGTCCTCATGCAGCTCGTCGTTCCAGTACCACATGGGCGCAAGCGAATACTCGGGCGCGCCCCGGCGGAACGCGCGCTCCAGGTCCTGCATCTTGTCGGGCATTCCAGGCTCCTCTCTGACCGCGGACGATACGGACTCCGGCGTGCGCATATCAGGACGCGCGCACTACGTCAAGGCGAAAGGTTGCGCGGGGTCACAGCCGGGCCAGGAGCGCCGCCCAATCCGGCACGAACAGGTCCGCCGCCGCGGCCAGGTCCCCGGGCACCGGGGCCTCGACCTGCCGTCGCGTCCCGTCGTCCGGGTCGGGAAAGACGAGCCGCCATGCGTGCAGGGCCTGGCGGCGCAATCCGCAGGCCGCGCGCAGGGCCCGGTTGGCGGCGCGGTCGCCGTACTCGTGGTCTCCGCACAGGGGCCGGCCCAGCACGGCCGCGTGCACGCGCACCTGGTGGGTGCGCCCGGTGCGCGGCTCGAACAGCACGAGGCTCGCCTCCAGGCCCTGCGCCGCGCCCGCGCCGAGCACGCGGTAGGCGGTCTCGGCGGCCTGGCCGCCGCGCCCCTGCGTCGGCTGTACGGGCCGCCGCCCGGGCCGCCACCGGGAGAGCCGCTCGCGCACCGTGCCCCGCCGCTTGTCCGGGGCCGGGCCTAGGCACAGGCCGAGATACTGCTTGCCCACCTCGCGCTCGCGGAACGCGGCCTCCAGGGGCTCCAAGGCCTGCTCGTTCCGGGCCAGGGCCACGCATCCGGTGGTGTCCCGGTCCAGGCGATGGGCCGGCGCCAGGAGCCCGGCCCCCAGGGCCCGCCGCAGCCGCGAGGTGAAGCAGTACCGGGTGTTGCCCCCGCCGCGGACCACGGTCTCCAGGCCTGCGGGCTTGTCGGCCACCACCAGGCTGGACGTGGACAGGAGCACCCGCGCCCGCAGGGCCTGTGCGCTCCAGTCCGGGCGACGCGCCATGGCCTCCTCCTTGCGATGCGGGCCCCAGTCTATCCGCAGGCGCGCCCTATGGGCAAGCGCGCGCAGGCGCCGCAGGCCCCTTTTCCCTTGACAGTGGCCCGGACCGCCCGTACCTTGGCCCCTCCGCCCCGGCCGCACAAGGAGCTCAGGCATGGCCGAAGCCGCCGCGCATTCCAGGCGGGTGGAGCGCTTGCGCGGCCGGCGGGCGGTAAGCGCGTTGTTCGAGCGGGGCACTGCCGGGCGAAGCGCGTGCGTGGTGGTGCGCTACCTGGCCGAGGCGCGGGACCCGCCCCGGGCCGCGGCCATCGCGCCCAATCGCCTGGGCGGGGCCGTGGTGCGCAACCGCGCCCGTCGCCGGGTGCGCGCCGCGCTGCGCGCCCTGGCCGGGGAGCTGCCGCCGGGCACGTACGCGGTGATCGCGCGCAGGAAGGCCCTGGATGCGCCCTTTCCGGAGCTCGTGGACAGCCTCCGGGCGGCGGTGCGCCGGGCCTGCGGCGCGCGCGAGCGGTCCTGATGCGGCCGGGCCCGGCCGCCCGATGTCTGCTGTGGTGCATCGGTCTGTACCGGCGCTACGTGAGTCCGATTCTGCCGCCCACCTGTCGGTACGAGCCCACCTGCAGCGAATACATGCAGCAGGCCATTGAACGCAAGGGGCTGGCCCGGGGGCTGTGCATGGGCGTCTGGCGCATCCTGCGCTGCCACCCGTTCGCCCGCGGCGGATGGGACCCGGTAGACCCTACGGACCGGCCCCGGTACGCCTGGGAAGAGCCGGCCGCCGACGAAGCCGAGGACGCGAACCGGAGCGAGAATGGATAAGAAGCAGTTCGCCGCCGTGCTGGTGGCCGTACTCGTCACCCTGATTGTGCTCTCCCTGGCCACCTGGCGCCAGCAGGAGTACGAGCGCCGGCGCCGCGCCTGGGAAGCCGAGCATCCCGAGCCCCAGGCGCCACAGGCCCCGCCGCAGCCCGAGCCGGCCGAGCTCGTCGAGCCCGGCCCGTCCGCGCCCGCCCAGCCAGAGGACCAGGAGCCGACCGAGGCGCCCGAACCCGACGAGGCGCCGGCGCTCCAGACCGCGGCCGAGCCCGCCCGGGTGCGCAATATCGCGGTGCGCGGTCCGGAGTTCGAGGCGACCTTCACGAGCCGCGGTGCGGCGTTGCGCGACTACACCCTCGTCAACTTTCATCGCACGCCTGTACGCGAGCAGGACAGCGGCCTGCGCCTGTTGGACACGGTGCGGCCCGGCGAGACGAGCCTGCGGCTCTTGGACCTGAGCGACGGGGTGGACCTGCGCGGCCGCAACTGGGACGTGGTGGAGGACACCACGGCCGAGCCGCGTTCCGAACGTCGGCTCGTGTTCCGCACCGTGGTGTCCGGGTGGCGGATCACCAAGACCTATGTGTTCGGCCCGCGCGAGGGCCCGGTCGACAACCCGGTGTTTGCCTACGGGTTCCAGTTCGAGGTGGCCCTGGAGAACCTGGCCGACCGGTCGCGCAACCTCGCCTGGCGCATGACCGCGCTGGCGGGGCCCTTGCCCGACGACGCGGACGCGCGCTTCGGCCGGCTGAAAGCGTTGCTGGCCACCTACCAGGGGCAGGCGCAGGGCGCGGTCATCGAGCGGGAGGCGCTCTCCGGGTTCCGCGACGAACCGTGGACCTTCACCGCGGGCAACCTGGCCTGGATGGCGTTCAAGGGCCGGTTCTTCACCGCCCTGGTGCGCGTCGAAGAGCCCCGGATCTCCGGCAGGGCCGTGGTCGAGCACCTGGACATCGGTCCGCAGGCGGATGAACAAGGGTACTTTGCGCAGGCCGACGCGCGGCTGCAGAAGATCCTGCGCAGCCAGCCCGACAGCGGCCGCATCCTGTACAAGACGCTCACGCACCGGGACGTCGAGCCCGGCGCGAGCCAGGCGGTCCGGTTCGTGTTCTACGGCGGGCCGGTAACCGAACAGGCCCTGGCCTTCGACCCCGCGCTGCAAGACCTGCCGCGCTACTCGTTCTTCAGCTGGTTCGAACCGATCAGCAAGATCCTCGTGCGCATCCTCAACTTCCTGTACCCCTACCTGCACAACTACGGGCTCGTGATCATCGTGCTCACGTTGCTGCTCAAGACGGCCATGCACGGGCTCACGCGCAAGGCCCTGGCAGCCGGGCACAAGATGCAGAAGCTCCAGCCTCTGATGAAGGAGGTGCGCGAGCGGTACAAGGACGACAAGGCCAAGCAGCAGGAGGAGATCATGCGCATGTGGCGCGAGCACGGGGTCAGCCCCTGGGGCTCGTGCCTGCCCATGTTCGTGCAGATCCCCGTGTTCATCGCGCTCTACGGCGCGTTCGCGAATGCGTTCAGCATGCGCCAGGCCACGTTCATTCCCGGGTGGATCACGGACCTGTCCCAGCCGGACGCCCTGTTCTCACTGCCGTTCGTCGTGCCGATCGTGGGGTGGGAGACCCTCAACCTGCTGCCGATCCTCTACGTGGTCATCACCCTGGTCCAGCAGGCCATGACCCCGAAGAGCAAGGACCCCCAGGTCCAGCAGCAGCAGCGCATGATGAAGCTGATGCCGGTCCTGTTCATGTTCATCTTCTACAGCATGCCCTCGGGGCTGGTGCTGTACTTCACGGTCTCGGCGGGCTACACCCTGGTCGAGCACTGGTTCATCCGCCGCAGGCTCGAGGGCGCGGACGCGCGCGAGCGCGCTCAGGCGGCCGGGCCCGCGGCCGCGGGCACCGGATTCGCGAGGAAAGGGAACAAGAGCGCGTCCGGGCAGTCGCGCAAGCGGCGGCGCCGCTGACCCCGCCCGACCGGTCAGGTCGCCACGCGCACCGCGAACCCGGTGTTCGGCCCGTCCGGCCGCGGCGCCGGGCAGGCGCTCACCGCCACGACGCAGGCCGCCTCTGCGCGCAGCTCCACGAAGTCCCCGGCGGTGCTGGGCCGCGGCCCGATGCGCAGCCGCCCCCGCGCGTCCACGAGCACGCGGAAGAACAGGTTCACCGGGTCGGGCACCTCGTGCAGGGCCACGCCCCAGGGCGCCAGGGCCTCGAGCAGAAGCTCCAGGCATCCGTCGCGATCCACGCCGAAGCGCTCGCGCAGCGCATACCGGCAGCAGGGCGCGTACAGCAGGTCATGGCCTTCGCACGTGTCCTCCACCATGGTCAACAGCACGCCCGGCGGCTGGGCATTGGACCACAGGCCGTCGCCCGCGGTGACCGTCACCTTGCCGTTCTCCACCCGGGTACGCGCGGCGCTCAGGCGCACGAGCAGGTCGTCCGCGCTGAAGGCCACCAGGTCCCCGGGCTGCCCGCCCTGCAGGTCGGTCACGCGCACGCGCGCGCGCGGGGGCACGGAGAACGCGTGCGCGCTGCACGGGGCGACCTCGAGATGGCGTACCTCGCTCATCATCCCTCCTCCGTCGCGTGGATCGGATACCCGGCGCGGTGCGGCTCGCGCCCCAGGGGACAGTCCGCGCACCGCGGACGCACCCGGCAGTGGACCTTGCCCAGGCGCACGAGCAGGGCATGGTACTCGTTGTACAGGGGCCGGTCGCGGGGCAGCGCGTCCATGAACCGGGCCCGCAGCGCTTCGTAGGAGACGTCTTGGTCGGCCAGGTCCAGGCGGTGGGCGATGCGCCGCGTGTACGCGTCGATCACGAACGTCGGCCGGCCGGCCGCATAGAGCAGGATGCTGTCCGCGGTCTCCGGGCCCACGCCCGGGACGGTCAACAGCTCGGCGCGAAGCGCGTCCAGGGGCGCGCGCCGCAGCCGGTCGATCCGGCCGCCGCAGGCCCGGGCATACCAGTCCACCAGCGCGCGCAGGCGCCGCGCCTTTACGTTGTAGTATCCGCTCGGGCGCACCAGGCGCGCGAGCTCCTGTTGCGGGCAGGACAGGATGCCCTCGGGATGGAGCCGGTCCGCGGCGGCCAGATTGGCGATGGCGCGCTCCACATTGGGCCACGCAGTGTTCTGCGTGAGCATCGCGCCGACCAGGACCTCGAACGAACTCTCCCCCGGCCACCAGTGCTGGGGGCCGAACGCGGCGTACATCCGTTCGTAGATGCGCACAAGCCGCCTGCGCCGGGCCATGGTCGCTCCCCCGCGTGATCCTGTAGCGAGCCGCGTATGCGCTCCCGTGCCGGCCATGGTGCCCGCGCCGGGCGCAGGGGTCAAGAGGCGCGCGCAGCGAGCGAGCGCGCCGCCGCGCGGTACGGGCCGGGCGTGCTCAAGGCATTGGCGCCCATGGACGATATACACAGTATAGGGCCGCGTCCAACCGGCTGGTGTCCGGTCCCCGCGCCGCGGCCCGACAAGGAGCCCCACGTGTCCGCACGCTCAGCCGAGTGCCATCCCCTGGTGGGCGCGTTCCTGCGCCACCTCGCCGACGAGCGCGGCGTGTCCGAGCACACGGTGCGCAACTACGCCATCGACCTGGAGCAGTTCGTGCACCACCTCGCGCACACGGGCGAGCTGGGGTCCTTCCCCCGCAACGCCACTCGTCTACAGGTGCGCGGATTCCTGGCCGCGCTGGGCGAGGCCGGGGTCTCGGCCCGCACCGTGGCGCGCAAGCTGGCGGCGCTTCGCACCTTTTTCCGGTACCTTGTGCGCCGGGGCGAGATGACCGAGGACCCGGTCGCCGCCATCCGCTCGCCGCGGGTCGAGCGCCGTCTGCCCAACTGCCTGACCCTGACCCAGGTCGAGTCGCTTCTCGACCGGCCGGACCTGTCCACGTTCACGGGGCTGCGCGACCGGGCGGCCATGGAGCTCCTGTACAGCGCGGGGCTGCGCAGCGCCGAGCTTGTGGCCCTGGACCACGACGACGTGGACCTGGACCAGGCAGTGCTGCGCGCCCGGGGCAAGGGCCGCAAGGAGCGGCTCAACCCCATCGGCCGCCACGCCGTGGACGCGGTGCGCGCGTACGCCCAGGCCAAGCGGCTGCATCAGGACCGCGCGCGGTTCCACCCCACGGCGCTGTTTCTGAACGCGCGCGGCGGGCGGCTGACCACTCGCAGCGTACGCCGGATCCTGGCCCGGTACGCCACGGACGCGGGGCTCGCTGGTCAGGTGACCCCGCACACCCTGCGCCACAGCTTCGCCACGCACCTGTTGAGCCGCGGCGCGGACCTGCGCGTCGTGCAGGAGCTCCTCGGCCACGAGAACCTGTCCACCACCCAGAACTACACGCACCTCGCGCTCGACGAGCTCTCCGCGGCCTATGCCAAGGCCCACCCGCGCGCCACGCACTCCGACCCCGTACAGGAGCACCGCGCCCACGCGGTGTGAGCGCCGTCCCTCACCCCAACCCTCTCCCGGACGGAGACGGAGAGAGCACAAGAGGCGCTCCGCGCCTCCCCCCCTCCCTCCGGGAGGCGGCTAGGGGGAGGGAGAGGTACGACGTGCGAACAGACGGGCACCGTGCGAGAGATGACTGCGAGCGCGCGTCACGTCCCTCACCCCGACCCTCTCCCGGACGGAGACGGAGAGAGCACAAGAGGCGCTCCGCGCCTCCCCACCCTCCCTCCGGGAGGGGGCTAGGGGGAGGGAGAGGTACGACGTGCGAACAGACGGGCACCGTGCGAGAGATGACTGCGAGCGCGCGTCACGTCCCTCACCCCGACCCTCTCCCGAGGGGAGAGGGAGAACCGCCCCGCCCCAGGGACCCTCTCCCGAGGGGAGAGGGAGCCAGAGACGCAGCGCCTCTGTCGTCTACCAGGAGAAGAGCCACCGGGCCAGCACGATCGCCGCCCAGGCCGCGGCGCTTGTGACCAGCCCCACGAGCGCGCCGACCTTGAGCCACTCCACGAAGTGAATCTGGGTGCGGTACCGCTTCTCGAGCATGCCCAGGGCCACGATGTTGGCCGTGGACCCGATCATGGTGATGTTGCCGCCGAAGCACGCGCCAAACAAGAGCGCCCACCACAGGGTGCGGTCCCCGAGCTCGTTCACGAGGTTCTGGACCACCGGGATGAACGCGGCCACGAACACCACGTTGTCCACGAAGGCGCTGCCCACGGCCGTGGTGAAGATGATGACGGGGGTGAGCACGCCCACGTCCTTGCCGAAGAACCCGGTGAAGCTCGCGGCCACCTCCGCGGTCACGCCCGTGTGTTCGAGCGTCCCCGCCACGGCGAAGAGCATCATGAAGAAGAGGAGCGTCCACCACTCCACCTCGGTCTCGATGTAGTGGCGCGCGCGCTCGTGGCGCCAGATCATGAGCACCCCCGCGATAAAGAGCGGCGCCACGATCAGGATCGTGTTCTTGGCCACGCCCAGGCGGTCCTCCAGGAAGTGGTGGCTGGCGATGAGCGCAATCATGCCCACCAGGATCGCCAGCGCCCGCCGGTAGGGCACCTCCACAAGCGGCCCCAGCCCCAGGCCCATGCCGCGGCGGGCCTCCAGGCGCTCGGACAGGACCTTGATCTCCTTGCGGTACCACCACACGAGCACCCCGAGGGCGATGCACAGCGACCCCACCATGATGGGAAACGCCGACTCCAGGAAATCGATGAAGGTGAGCCCCGCTTTGGCACCGATGAGGATCCCCACCGGATTGCCGAGCATCGTGCCCGAGGACCCGATGTTCGTGGCCATGATCGAGATGAGCAGGAACGGCATGGGCCGGATCTTCAGCGTATCGCACACCTGGAAGATGAGCGCGGCCATGAACACGATGCTCGTGACCTCGTCCACCATGCAGGCCAACAGCGCCGAGAGGAACACCACGGTCACGGTGAACACAGGCCCGGTCATCCGCCGCATGCCGATCACCATCTGGATGATCCAGGTGAACAGGCCCAGCTCCTTGAGCACGCCCACCGTGACCATCATGCCCACCAGGAACAGGATGATGTCGAGCTCGCTGGAGGCGATGAAGCTCTCCAGGGTGAGCGCCTTGGTCCCCAGCAGGGCCGCAATGCCGATGAACGCGATGGCCAAGCGGAAGTGCCAAAAGCACAGGGTCGCCAGCACGATCAGGATGAAGATCGCGCTCGACAGGGTCTGGGCCCGGGTGAAGCCCGCCTCGTGCGCGGCCAGGCCCACGAGCGCGCTGCCCAGGATCATCACGACCGCGCGGGGAATGAGTCGAGCGGACCCAGGCCGCCCGTCGCCTTCGGGCATGCCTACTCCCGCAGGACCACGCGCAGGAAGTCCTGCAGCGTGATCGTCCCGACCAGCCGCTTGCCGCGCAGCACGTACACCTCGCGCGCGCGCTGCTTGGTCATCTCCTTGGCCACTTCCACGGCCGGGGCCTGTGCGCTCACCGTGGCGTACTCGTAGGACATGATCTCCGCCAGCCAGGTGCTCGACTCGTTGCGCAGCACCTCGGCGAAGGGCTCGAAGTTGAGGATGGGCGAGAGGTCCTCCATCCACAGGATGTAGTCGGGCAGGCACACGCGCAGGAGCTCGTACGCGCTGACCACGCCCACCAGGTCGCCGTCCGCGTCGACCACCGGCAGGTCGATGAGGTCGTGGCGCACGAAACGGTCGATGGCGTCCTGCAGGGTGGCCGTCTCCTGGAGGGTGACCATGTCCCGGTCCATGATGTCCGCGGCGCACAGGTGGTCGGGCAGGGCCATGCCGCCCCGTTCGAAGAACCGGTGCACGTCCTGTGCGCTTTCGAGCCCGGCCACCTTGTCCGGGGTCTGAGGATCGCCGCAGATCTTGGCCAAGCTGCTGAGCGCCTGCACGTAGGCCCCCGGCGCATCGCGCGGGGCCAGGACCAGGATCACGAGCTTCACCGGCGCAGAGCCCGGCTTGAACACGATCCCCCGGGTGGACGTGGCTATGCCCACGACCAGGCGATCCACGGCCCCCAGGCGCGCGTGGGGCACCGCGATGCCGGGCGCCACGATCGTCGCAGCCGCGCGCTCGCGCTCCAGCACGGCGGCCAACGCCTCGTCCACGTTGCCGATGCCGCGCTGATACGCCAAGAGCTGCAAGATCTCGCGCAGCAGGGTGTCGCGGTCCGTGGTGCCCGTGTGGCACAGCACTTCGTCGGGGCCGAACAGGCTCGCGAAGTCGATGCCGCTCTCCGCGGCCCCGGCCGTCTGCGGGGAGGTCCGTTCGCTCATGTCCCGGATTGTAGGGCCGCACGCGGACCTGTCAACGTGTCAGGACGACGCGCAAACGGGCCAAAACGGACTTGCGACAGGGCCGATGCGGCCCTATCATACGAATAGACCCCGCTGCGGCGCGGCGCCGCGGGCGGGCTTCTCAACAAGGGGCACAACCGTATGCGTCTGGCGCGGATCCGCTTTCTGGCTCTGATCGCCCTCACGCTGGCCCTGGCCGCGCGCGGCCGGGCCGCGGACCCGGAGCTCGTGCTCGCCGACCTACGACGGTCTCCGGAGCGATACGTGGGCCACGAGATCGAGTTCAGCATGGACCTGGAGCGCGGCCAGGAGGACCGAGCCGCGGAGAGCCTGCAGGAGTATTTCGACGACTCTGTGTGGCTCACAAGCCGCTGGCCCTGGGTGGTGGCCCGAGCCGCGGTCTTGCGCGAGGGATTGGACGAGGTGCGCGTGGGCCAGCGGATCTGGGCCAAGGGCCGCATGCTGCAGGCCTCCGAGGAGGCGACCGGCTCGCGGCACGCCTATGTGGTGGTCTTGAGCGCGGTGCGGCCCTATGTGGAGTTCAAGCCCCTGGAAGGCGAGTTCAAGGAAGAGACCTACGACGCGGTGGAGCTGGGGGACGTGCGCCTGCGCGTGTACGAGTACCAGGGCCGCAAGGTGGAGGTGACCGTGGAGATGCTGCGCCTCGAGCCCATGGACCCGACGCTGGCCGTGCGCGTGGGCGTGCCGCCCAAGGCATGGGTGTCCGTGGTCCCGCACGGGCGCGCGCAGCAGTACGCGCGGTTCTACGTGCCCGCAAAGGAGAAGAAGCTCGTGGCCATGTTCGCCGGACTGGAGACGCAGGCGCCCGTGCGCATCTGGGGCCAGGTCGTGCGCGTTCCGATCAGCCAACGGCGGTGCAAGCCCGGGATCCTGATCCACCACGCCGCGCCCGCGGACCCGAGCGCGCTACAGGACGACGAAGAGCCTGAAGAAGACGAGACGGAAGCGGAAGAAGAGCCCGAGGCCCCCGAAGACGAGGCCGAGGAAGAGGCGCCCGAGGCGCCGCCCCTCGTGCCTGCCCAGGAGCTCGCCGCCGATCCGCAGGCCTACCTGGGCGAGCGGATCCGCCTTCGCCTGCCCTACCAGGGCGATGAGCGCCCGCCGCTCGAAGAGACCCAGCCCGTGCCCGTGTTGCGTGAACGGCTGTGGACGCGCATCCTGGCCCCTGACCTGGGCGCCGAAGGGCTCCGCGTCATGGTCGACCGCGCCCGCCGGGACCTGGCCGACCGCCTGGAGCAGGCAAGCCTGGGCCGGCCCCTGGAGCTCACCGGCACCCTGCGTGCGCACCGCCGCGAGCGCGGGACCGACTACTACTTTGTCGTGGAGGACCTCGGGGCCGCCGCGCGTTGACCGTCCGCGGCCCCGCATGCCCATGAGTCCCGCGCGCCCTGTGCCCGCTGTCGACCAAGGCCTTTTGATCGCCCTGCGCCTCGGCCTCCCGGCCGCAAGGGCGCACGCATGAGGGGTTCCATGCGCCCGGCCACGCGGGCCAGACGGCCCATCACACTCGCGGGTATTGCGCTGGCGCTCTTGCTCGCGCCGCGCGCGGTCGCCCGGGCGCCCGCGGACCTGGACGCGCCCGCGCGCCGGGCCCTGGTGACCTATGCCTACGAGGCGCTCGACCATGCGCTGGGCCAGGGCCCGGAGCCGAGCGCGCCGTCCGCGCCGCGGGTGACCTACGCACGGCTCTTCATCACCCTGCTCGCCCAGGGGCACATCCGGGCCTGCATGAGCGGACGCGCCCCGGCCGACGCGTCCGGCCGCCTGGTCCGCGACGTGCGGAGCGCGGTGGAGCGCTCGGTGCGCGACGAGCGATTCGGCGGCGTGCTCACCCCCGAAGAGGGGCCGCGCACCCGGATCGTGTTCACCTTTCTCTACGGCCGCAGGCGCGTGCCCAACCGCAGCCTGCAGGGCGTGGCCCGGACCGTGGAGCTGGGCGTGCACGCGATCGAGCTGCGCTGCGCCGGACGCGGGGCCTTTTTCAAGGAGTCCGTGCCCCTGACCCACGGGTACACGCTGCAGCGCACGCTCCAGCGCCTGTGCCGCAAGGCGGGCCTGCCCGCGGACGCGGCCTTTGACCCGGCCACGCACCTGTACCGGTACGAGACCCACACCTTTGTGGCCGGCCGCGGCGAGGCGGGCACGGTCCTGTACCGGTACAACATGCTCGTGGACCCGGACGCGGTCTCGCCGGGCACCGTACGCGCGCGCCTGCGCGCGGCCCACGGGTGGTTGGGGCGCAGCGTGGATGCGGACACCGGGCTCATCGCCTACTGGTACGACCCCATCGAGGACCAGTACGCTGACGATCAGAACCATGTGCGGGCCCTGGGCACGATCTGGTCGGTCGCGCGCCTGGGCGCGTTCCTGAACGACGACGCCCTGGACCCGGTGGTCGGCCGTACGCTGGACCAGTATCTCGCCCACAAGGGCGAGGTGCCCGAGGGCGCGTACCTGCTGATGGAGGACAACACCAGCAAGCTCGCGTACAACGCGTTCCTGGTGCTCGTGCTCCTCAACGCCCCGGACTATCCCGACGCGCAGCGGCTGCGCGCGCGGTTCGCGGACGGAATGCTGGCGCTCCAGGAGCCGGACGGCTCGTACCGAACCTACTACGCCTCCTCGCGCAACACGGGCGTGGAGTTCTATCCCGGCGAGGCCATGCTCGCGCTCATGCGCCTGTATCAGGAGACCGAGGACCCGCGTCTGCTCGACTCCGTGCGCCGCGCGTTCCCGTACTACCGGGCCCATTGGCGCGCGGCGCCGACCACGGCCTTCGTGCCCTGGCACATCCAGGCCGATCGGCTGTTGTGGCAGGCCACCGGCGACCCCGAGGTGCGCGCCTTCGTGTGCGAGATGGCCGACTGGCTCCTCGAGTACCAGGTCCGCCACAGCCCCTACCCCGACGAGATCGGCGGGTTCCCGCCTCAAGAGCCGCGCTACTCCACGGCGGCGTACCTGGAGGGCCTGGTAGACGCGCACCTCGTCGCGCGCAAGGCCGGGGACGCCGACCGCGCGGCCCGCTATGCCCGGGCGGTGCGCCTGGGGGTGCGGTTCCTGTTCCAGCTCCAGTTCACGGAGGCGAACACCTTTTTCCTGGAGAATCCGCAGCGGGCGGTGGGAGGATTTCACCATTCGCTCACGAACCTGCGCCTGCGCAACGACTACACGCAGCACGCGGTGATGGCGCTCATGAAGGCGCAGGAAGCGGGCCTGCTAAAGGAGCTCCGGCCCGCCGACGAGTCCGGCGAGGGGCCCTGAATGCCCGACGCCGCGAGAAAAGGGCTTGTCCCCGGCCCCGCGTGTGGATAGGGTACGGGTAGGCGCGCACCCGCGCCCGGACCCGCCGAGGATGTGAGCAAGGAAGGTAGATGGCCAAGCAGGTCCGCCCCGGCCTCGAACCCGTTCCCAAGGACGCACCCGACCGGCCCCGCGGCCTTGCCGAGCTCTGCGCGCGCGCGGCCTACGAGACCCGCGGCGAGGACATCCGCATCCTGCGCGTGGAAGAGCTGTGCAGCTACGCGGACTACTTCGTCGTGGCCACGGGTCGCAATCGCAGGCAACTGCGGGCCATGGCCGAGGAGACCGAGGACGCCATGGAGCGCAGCCACCTGCGCAAGCGCGGCGTGGAGGGCCTGTCCGGCGGCGAATGGATCCTGCTCGACTACGGGGACGTGATCGTCCACCTGTTCGACCCCAGCGCGCGCGCGTTCTACCAGATCGAGGAGATCTGGGCCGACGCGCCCACGGTCTCCTGGCGTCCGCCCCCGTCCGGCGGCTGAGCCGCCCCGCGGAGGCCCTCCCCATGCCCCAAAGCCGTCGCGCGCGCTGGACGCTGATTGCGATCCTGGCGCTCGCGTTCGCGCTGCGGGCTCTGTACAGCTTCGGGTTCGTGGACCGCGAATCCCTGCTCGAATACGACGGCCGCGACTACGTGGAGCTCAGCCGCAACCTGTGGCAGGGCCGCGGGTACGTGATCGGCCGGTACCGGTGGTTCGAGCCCCGGCCCGCCCAGCATCCGCCCGCCCACCACCCCGAGGTATACCGTCCCCCGCTTGTGCCCCTGTGGGGCGCGGCCCTGCACGCGCTGCCCGGGCCGTGGTTCACCTGGGCGCGCCTGTTCCAGGCGGGTGTGGGGACGCTGGCCGTGTATCTCGCCTGGGTGCTGGGCCGCAGTCTGTTCACCGACCGTACGGGGCTCGTGTGCGCCGCCATCCTGGCCGTGTACCCGTACGCGGTCTACTACAGCGGACGGTGGAGCACGGAGATGCTCTTCGGCGCACTGGTGCTTCTGGCCCTGTGCGTGGCCTGGGAGGCCATGCGCACGGGCCGACTGCGCGGCTGGCCGCTCGTGGGCCTGGCCGCAGGCCTCGCGAGCCTGGCCCGGCCCAACGGCCTGGCGGTCCTGGTCGGACTACTCGTGTGGGCGCTTTTCGCCATGCGGGGCCGGGTGCGGCGGCGCATCGGCGCGGGGGCCCTCCTTGTGCTGGGCGCGGTGCTCGTCCTGGGCCCGTGGACCGTGCGCAACTGGCTCGTCGCGGGCGTGCCCACGCCCGCGACCCTGTTCGGGGCGTACAACTTCTGGCTGGGCAACAACCCGCACATGGCCCGCATGTACCGCACCACGCACGACGTGGCGTTCCGCGAGGTGCAGCGCGAGCTCTACGCGCAGGAGAGCGCCTCGCGCGTGCAGCTCATGGAGGCCCTGGGCATCCATCGCCCCGCGGAGACCGCGCGCCAATGGCGCGAGGACGCGTGGCGGTACCTCACGCACCACCCCGGCGAGGCCGCGTATATCTGGCTGCGCCGCGGCCTGCACTACTGGCGGCCCTGGCCCAACCGCGCGACCACGCCCCCGGCGCTGTGGTGGCTCTCCACGCTCACGGTGAGCCCCTTGCTGGTGCTCGGCGCGATGGGCGCGGCGGGCTGGTGGCGCCGCGGACGGCGCCGCGCGGTCGGGCTGCTCCTCGTCGCGCCCGTGTGCGGCATGCTCGGGGCGCTCCCGTTTGTCCTGCACCTGCGCCTGCGCTTTCCGACCATGGACCTGCCCTGGGCCGTGCTCGCGGCCGCGGGGCTCGTCCTGCTTGTGCGCCCACGCCGCAGCGAGGCTCCCGCCGCCGAGCAAGGCCCCGCGACCGAAACCCGTTGACAGGTGCGCAGCCCGCGGGCATCATGGGCGCGCAAACGTGCGCAACGCAGGGAGACCGGCATGGTCCGAGTCAAGCTCATCGGCGCGGGCGGATACGGCGGGGTGGGGTTCGTGGAGCTCGCCTGCCGCCATCCCCAGGTCGAGCTCGCGGCCCTGGTGGACGTCCAGGACGTGGGCCGCAAGCTCTCGGACGTGTGGCCGCACCTGGCCGGATTCTGCGACCTGCCCCTGGTCGCGCCCGACAGCCCGCAGGCCGCGGACGACGCCGACGTCGTGGTGTGCGCCACGCCCGACGGCGTCGGGCAAGCGGTCGCGCCCCAGGCCCTGGCAGCGGGTGCGCGATGCATCGACTATTCCGGCGACTTCCGGTTCGCCGACCCGGGCCTGTACGCGGAGTATGCGCGCCGCATCGGCCGCGCGCCGGAGCACGCCTCGCCCCAGGTCCTCGAACAGAGCGTGTACGGGTTGCCGGAGCTCCACCGCGGCGCGATCCGCGGCGCACACGTGGTGGGCAATCCGGGCTGCTTTGCCGTGAGCTGCATCCTCGCGCTCGCCCCGGCGGTGCGCGAGCGCTGCCTTCTGCGCGAGGGGATCGCCTGCGACTGCAAGACCGGCATCTCCGGCGCGGGCAAGAAGCCGCGGCCCGGGTTCCACTACCCGGAAAGCTACGAGGCCGCGCGCGCGTACAAGCTCGCCGGCCACCAGCACGTCATGGAGATCGAGCACGAGCTCTCGCTCCTGGCCGAGGACAACGTGCGCGTGGCCTTCACCCCGCAGGTCGTGCCCATGGCCCGCGGGATCCTCTCCACGGTGTACGGCCGCCTGGCCGAGGGTATGAGCCAAGCCCGGGCGCTGGAGGCCTACCAGAGCTTCTACCAGGACGAGCGGTTCGTGCGCGTCCTGGGCCCGGACGCGGCCGCGGGCACCGACCAGGTGCGCGGGAGCAACTTCGCGATCGTGCAGGTGGCCTGCGACGAGCGCACCGGCACGTTCCGCGCGATGAGCTACATCGACAACCTGGTCAAGGGCCAGGCGGGCAACGCCATGCAGAACCTGAACATCCTCTTCGACCTGGACGAGGCCCTGGGCCTGGACCAGCCGGGCGCGCACCCCTGAACTCGCCGAGCGTGTAGACGTGCCGTCACGGAAAGGAGCCGACGTGCCGAAAGTCGCGATTTTGGGCGCCGGGACCGTGGCCACGGCCACGGCCACGTTCCTCGCGGAGCGCAACCTCGCAGACCTCGCGCTCATCGACGTGGTGAACTACGGCCTGGCCGCGGGCAAGGCGGTGGACCTCTCGGCCGCGGGGCCGCTGCGGGGCTTCTCCGCGCGCATCCATGCCACCGACCGCATCGAGGCGCTCGCCGGCGCCACGGTGGTGGTCAACACCGC
>CAZOBJ010000020.1:0-40559 GCA_964577825.1 uncultured Planctomycetales bacterium | reverse complement strand
CGGATGGAACGCGCATACGATCAGGAGCACGAACAAGGCCGCGCCCGTGAGCACGGACGCGTGGTAGGTTCGTCGCACGATCACGGAGAAAAGGAGCGCGAGGTTGGCCAGGAACACGAGGTACGCGGCCAGGGCGATGTAGCTTGCCGCCACCTGCCTGGGCATCATGCCGCCCAGGGCCACGGCCAGCAGGGTGAAGGGCATCTGCACGAGCAGGAGCTCCACCGCGGTCAGCACCCGGCTCGTGGACTTGCCTAGGAGAAGCACCAGGGCCGAGAGCCCGGTCATGCGCAACAGGCCCAGGGTCTGCGCCTCCTTCTCTTCGCTGACCGCGGACGCGAAGAACACGAGCCCGGCCAGGGTCAGCCCCAGCAGGTTCGCGTACATCACGTCCTCGAAGAACCGCAGGCCCAGCGCGCTGCCGTAGTGCGCACGGTCCCAGGTCTCGGCCAGGGCCAGCACCAGCACACCCAGCAGGACCACGCGCACGAGGTACGTCCAGTGCGACCGGGCCTCGATCCGCAGCGCGCGGGTGAAGAGCGCCAGGACGCGCAGCTTCATTTCGCCCCCCCCCAACACACGGGCGCTTCACGCGGCTCGTCTACGCGGCCACGGCCCTGCGCAGGCGGTCGCGGACCCCGCGAGCCAGCAAGACCGAGACGGACGCGAGGACCACGACCATCAAGAACAGAGGCCACATCGTACCATGCCGGAGCACACGCTGGATCTCATCCCAAAGCATGGCGCACAGCCACAGGTTGATGAACTGCAAGACCACGGCCAGCGCCACCGCGCCGTGGCGCATCCGCAGGGCCAGGTACGCAACGAGGAGAAGGTACAGAGCGACCTGGCAAGCAACCAGAGAAACGTACAGGCCCAACTCGACAAACGTCCACCCCAACCCTCCGACCCGCAGCGAGTCTCGGAGCATATCGCTGAACTCCCCCAGCCATTCGGGGGCCAGCAGGAGCAGCCCAAGGGCCAGGAACTTGAGCACCGGCTTGACGCACAGGTACACGGCCCTGGCCTTGAGGCGCACAATCCGCCCGAGGCTCAGCGACGTGAGCACCAAAGCGGGCAGGGTGCGGTCGCGCACCTCCGCCTGGAGCACGCACGCCACCAGCCACCCCGTGCCCAGGCCGAGCAACAAAGCGCTGCCCGCCACCAGCACGGAGGCGAAGGCCTCGCGCGTACTGGCCCCCGGTGGGATGCCGCAGTACCCCATGGCAAGGATGGAGCCGGCCAGGAGCAAAGGCCACGAGAAGACCGCGCGCAAAGGCCACCCGGCGACGAAGTAGCAGTCCTTCCAGACGAGGGCCGTCGGCCCGGTCCACGCATGTCCCGGTTCGATCTGCGGCAGGCGCAGCGGCAACCGTGCAAGGAGCCTGCCCCGCGGCGCCATCCAGCCCTCCCGCCGGGTGCAGGGGTCGAAGAGCATCCATGCCAGGAAGAACAGTACGGCGCCTATGCCCGCGTTCGACCATGTCTGGGGCGACGCGAGGGGCCCGCTCCAGCCGGCCGAGAGCACGTCGCCAAGCCGCTCGATCGGCGAGAGCCCCGGGCGGTACGCGCATACCATCGCAAACACGAACAAGGCCGCGCCCGTGAGCACGCACGCGTGATAGGTTCGTCGCACGATCACGGAGAAGAAGAGCGCGAGGTTGGCCACGAGCACGAGGTACGCGGCCAGGGCGATGTAGCTGGCCACCACCTGCCTGGGCAGGATGCCGCCCAGCGCCACCCCGAGCAGCGCGAAGGGCACCTGCACGAGCAGCAGCCCCGCGGCGGTCAAGAGCCGGCTCGTCGACTTGCCCAGCACCAGCACCAGGGCCGAAAGCCCGGTCATGCGCAACAGGCCCAGGGTCTGCGATTCCTTCTCTTCGCTCACTGCGGAGGCGAAGTACGCGAGCCCGGCCAGGGTGATCCCCAGCAGGTTCGTGTACATGACCCAGGTGAAGAACCGCAGGCCCGGCGCGCCGCCGTAGGCGGCGTTGTCCCAGGTGTCCATCAGGGCCAGGATCAGCAGGACCACCAGTCCCGCGCGCACCAGGTACGTCCAGTGCGACCGCGCCTCGAGGCGCAGCGCGCGGGTGAACAGCGCCAGGGCGGCAAGTCTCATCCGGACATCCTCGGCGCGTGGACCTGCCGGGCGGCCCAACCCAACCCGCAGGGCGCCGACCCGCTGCCGCCGGACCGGCGCCCTGCGCCCCGCTTCAGGCGGCCACCGCCAGGCCCAGGCGCCTGCGAATGCCCGCCGCGGCCAGGGCGGAGATGGGCACGCACATCGTGGCGCTCCACAGCATGACACCGGTGGGCCCGCCCAGGAAAAAGGCCGGCAAGGACAGCATCAACGCGAACAGCCCCCACACGTGAAAGACGAGCATGTGGGCGAACAGAGCCAGGATCACCGCGCCATGGCGCACCCGCAGGGCGAAGTAGGCGACGAGCAGGAGGTACATGCTGAAATGGATGAGCACACTCACCCAGATCGAAAGCGCCGTCCACAGGCCGACGTCCATGCCCCACAGCCAATCCGGCGCGATGAGCGCGATGCCCGCGGCCAGGAACGCGAACGCGGGCACGGTGGCGAGGAGCACCGCGAGGGCCTTGTTCCCGAGAATCTGGGCAAAGCTCAAGCGCGTCAGCGACAGGGCGGGCAGGGTGCGCGCGCGCAGCTCCTCCTGAAGGACTCGCGCGGCCATCCGCCCCGCGCCCAGCCAGATCAATACGGCGCTGGCCGTGATGAACACCATCGAGAAGATCCTGCGCACGTCCGTCCAGGAGTCGAGATCCCTGCGCAGGAACCAGCCGGCAATGGCGCAGGCCACCGCAATCAACAGGACCACGCCGAACGCGCCCACGGGTCCGCTCGCGTAGAAGTGGTAGTCCTTCCATGCCACGGACGAGGCCCCGGACCAGCTCCGGCCCGGCGCCAGCCGCCGCAGCCGCCGCCGCGGGACGAGGCCCCGGCCCGGCCCGGCCGGGCTCGCCTCGCGCGTGCACAGGTCGAAGAGCATCCACGCAAGGACGAAGAGTCCCGCGCCCACGCCCAGGCTGGTCCAGGTCTGCAGGGACGTCAGCGCCCCGCTCCACCCGACCGAGAGCACCGCGTCCAGCCGCTCGATCGGGAACAGGGACAGCCACGGATACTGCGCGCACAGGATGGCCAGGCCGATGAGCGCCGCGCCGGTGAGGACCGACGCCTGGTACGTGCGGCGCACCACCACGGAGAAGAGCAGCGCGAGATTCGCCAACAGCACAAGGTACGCGCCCAGGGCGATGTAGCTGGCCACGATCTGCCTGGGCATCATGCCGCCCAGGCTCACGGCCAGCAAGGCGAAGGGCATCTGCACGAGCAACAGGCCCACGGCCTTCAACAGCCGGCTCGTGGACTTGCCCAGGAGAATCACCAGAGGCGTGAGCCCGGTCATGCGCAAGAGGCCCAGGGTCTGCGCTTCCCTCTCCTCGCTCACCGCGGAGGCGAAGAACCCCAGGCCGGCGAGCGTGAGTATCGCCAGGTTCGTGAGCATCACGAGCTCGAAGAAGCGCAGGCCCGGCGCGCCGCCGAATGAGGCGCCCTGCCACGTGGCGTACAGGGTCAGCATGAGCACGCCCACGAGGCCCACGCGCAGGAGATAGGTCCAGCCCGAGCGGGCCTCGATCCGCAGCGCGCGCGTCAGCAGCGCAACCGCGCGCAGCTTCATTCGGGCACCCCCGGCTCGGTGAGGTCCAGGAACGCCTGATCGAGGCCCTTGCGCTGCGCGGAGAAGGCGACGACCTGGCCGCCGGCCTTCATGATCGCGGCCAGAATCTGGTTCGGGTCGGCTTCACCCGCGCGCACCTCCACGAGGTAGCGGATCCGGCTCTCGTCGATGTCCAGGCGCAGGAGTCCGGGCAGTTGGCGCACCGCGGCCTCCGCCGGCTCGTGCGGCTGGGCGAGCTGCACCACGTGCCGCGCCCCCGCGGCGTCGCGCTGTTCGAGCAGCTCGTCCATGGCCCCGGAGAAGCGCACCTGCCCGCGGTCGAGGATCGTGACGCTGTCGCACAGGTTCGCGAGCTCGGCCAGGATGTGGCTGCTGATGAAGATCGTCTTGCCCATGGACTTGAGTTCCTTGAGCACCTCCATAAGCTCGATGCGCCCCCGGGGGTCGAGCCCGGCCGCGGGCTCGTCCAGGAGCAGCAGGTCCGGGTCGTGCACGAGCACCCGCGCGAGGCTGACCCGCTGCTGCATGCCGCGCGACAGGGTGCGGATCAGGTCGTCGCGGCGGCCCTCCATGTCGGTCAGGGCCAGGACGTCCTTGATCACCCGGTCGCGCACGTACAGGGACAGGCCGTACGCGGCGCCGAAGAAGTCGAGCAGCTCGAACACGGTCATCTGCGAGTACAGCGCGGGGTAGTCGGGCATGAAGCCGATGTGCGGGCGCACGTGCCGGTACTCGTACACCACGTCCCTGCCGAACACGCGCATGGTGCCGCTTCGCGGACGCAGGAGCGTGGCCGCAATCTTGAGGGTGGTGGTCTTGCCCGCGCCGTTGGGGCCCACGAACCCGTGGATCGAGCCCGTGGCCACCTCGAAGGTCACCTGGTCCAGGGCGCGGTGCGCCTTGTACCAGTGGCTTACGCCCCGCGCCTCGAGGGCGGGACCGTTCTCGCTGCTGTTCGCGGTCACTGATCGCCTCCTGCCTGGGGTCGCGGCAATGGCACGTCATACAGCACATACCCCCGGGCCTCTTCCAGGGACGCAGACTCGGGGTCGAACGCGTCGGGCAGGCGAGCGAACAGGAACAGGCGCGGCCGGGTCGGCCGGGGCTTCAGCTGGTAGTGGAGTTCCTCCGCGCCCCCCAGGGCCCGGACCATGAGCGCGGGCAGGCCGACCCGGTACTCGTCGGACGTCTCGGCCAGGGTGCGCGGGCCCCGGTAGTAGCCATAGGACCAGTCGTCCGCCTTGATGGCCGGGCTGTTGACCACGTTGCGCCGCGGGTACGCGTCCGAGATCACACGTTCGCCTTGCACCGACAACTCGTAGAACTGTTCGTCCCGATACAGGTATCCGCGCGCGAACGCCCGCGCCAGTTCCTCGGACACGGGCACGGACACCCGGCCCTGCGTCCACCGTGCGCGCGAAGCATCCACGGTCGGCCCCTCCAGGCAAGCCCGGTGCAGGACCGCGCGCGAGCTGAAGATGGGGATGTCCACGGCCGCCGCGCCCTTGGGCCCGCCGCGCACGTACCCGGGCACCCGGTCCATGGGGTCGAAGACCTCGTAGAAGTTCTGGTCCGCGGCGTGCGTGACCTCGTACCGATCGCCCTCGACCACGAACACGCTCGACCACTGCGTGAGGTCCCATCGGCCGGGACCGACCGACCGCGCGTAGGCCAGGCTGCGCACCAGGGTGCGCTCGCCGTATCCGCGCCGTCCGGTCCACTCGAAGGCCACGCCGAACCCGGCCACCGCGACGAGGAAGAACAGCCCCACCAGCCGCCAGTCCAGGCGCCGGCGCGCGCCCAGCCACCAGTTGATCGGCCCGACCACCAGGACGTACAGGACCGACAGGGCCATCATCGAGCCCCACTTGTGCTCGACCACGGCCTCCATGGCCTGGAGCCGGCCGAAAAACATGTCCTTGAGGTCATGGATCGGCGCTTCTTCGTGCGTCTCCAGCACCGGAGACGCATATCCGCGCCGGGCGAGCTCTTCTTCGGTGGCCTCCTTTCGGTCGATGGGGTGGCGCACCACCTGCCCCGCGCCTATGTCCGTGACCTGCTGCGGGCTGTTGAGCGCATCCAGGAGGCCGCGGAACGCGGGGTACTCCTCGTCGGGCCCCTGCACCAGATGAACGAGCCCGCCCCCGCGCACCCAGTCCAGAAGCGCCTGCTGCTGCGCGCGCGAGAGCCGCCTCGGCGCCCGGTCGAGCACCAGGGCGTGCAGCCCGTCGAACGCCGCCACCGAACCGGGCAGCAGGCCGGGCGGGAACGCGCGAATCTGCGTGGGACCGACCAGTCGTCCGGGCTCTTCGAGAAACACCACCGCCGGCGGCCCCGGCTTGGGCGCGGGCACCTTCATTTGCTGTCCGCTCATCCCGCCCCATCGCAGACTCCAGCTGCGGTCTGTCTCCCAGACATAGACCAGGAACTGCACATTCCGCTCGGCCCGCGGTGACAGGTAGCAGGGCTGCTCGTGGGCGACGCCGTGCCTGGCGCCCCGCGTGAGCACGAGCGTGCCGTCCCAGGACCGCTCCGTGTCATTGCGCACGCGCACGGACAAGAGGTTCATGCGTCCGGGCACCACCCGGCCGCCGAAGCCCCAGCGCGGCGACTGGACCTCGACCGCCTGGGCCGGGCGGGCCGCGGCCAAGGCGCAAAGCGCCCATACCCCCAGGCAGACCATGGGCGCCGGCGTGGAAACCTTGGCCCGATCCGGACGCATGTGGCTGCGCGTCATGGGGCTCGCTCTCCCTGCTGGCGTCGGCTTGGCGTGCTCACGACCCCTCTCGCCGGGCGGCCAGCGCCTTGTGCAGGCCCGCGAGCAGGACCGTGGGCTCGAAGGGCTTGTACAGAACCTCGGCGACCTCCACGCCCTGCGGCGGCTCCGGGGCCTCGGTGCGGCCGGTGACCACCAGCACGACCGGGCGCTGGGGCTCGGGGAGCTCGGCCAGGCCGCGCAGAAACGCAGCGCCACTCATCTTGGGCATGGCCAGATCGACCAGGATCGCGTCGAAGCGCCGACCGCGCAAGAGCCCCAGGGCCGCGCCGCCGTCGTCGGTGGCCTCCACGAGGTACCCGTACGCGTCCAGCACCTCGGAAAAGAGCTCCCGGCTGGAGGGCTCGTCGTCGAGCACCAGCACGCGCCGTCCCTCGGCGCGCGCTTCTGCGGGCGCGTGCCCGGCCGGGGCGGCCTGCCGCTGGGCGCCGGACAGGGGCAGGCGCAAGAGGAACGTGCTGCCTCGGCCCGGTCTGCTCTGGACCGTGAGCTCGCCCTCGTGGTGCGCGGCAATGGTCTGCGCGACGCTCAGGCCCAAGCCCGCCCCGCGCACCTGGTGCTGGGATGAGCCGGGCGGCGCGAACTCGCCCTTGGTCGTGAAAAACGGGGTGAATATCTTGGGAAGGTCCGCCTCCGCGATCCCGCACCCGGTGTCGGAGACGCGCACAAAGGCCCCCTGGTCCGCGACGCCGGTCTCCACCGCGATGCGCCGCTCCGGGCGCTCAAGCACCGCGTGCTGGGCGTTCTGGACCAAGGCGAGCACCACCTGGCTGATCTCTCCCTGGTGCATGGGCGCCTGGGGCACGTCCCCGAGGCGCAACTCCAGGTCTACGCCGTCCGCGCGCAGGGAGTCCTTGAGCACGTCCACGGTCTCCCGGACCACGCGGTTGAGGTCCGCGGGACGCCGCGCGCCCGCAGATCGAAGCCGCGCAAAGGTCGCCAGGCTTCGGGTGACCTCCCGCCCGCGCAGCGCGGCCGCGTGAATCTGCTCCACGTACCTTCGCGCGCGCGGGTCCAGGTCGGGCAGATTCAGCAGGAAGTCGCTGTACCCCAGGATCGGGGCGTTCAGGTTGTTGAACTGGTGCACGATTCCCGCGACAAGCGTACCCACCGCGGCCTGCCGCTCGACCTGGATGAGGTCCTGCTCGGCCTTCTTGGTCTCGGTCACGTCCAGGACCACGCAGCGCGTACCCCCGTATCGTCCCGAGGCGTCTCGCAGCGCGCTAACCTCGAACAGCGCGGTGAGCTCCGTGCCGTCGCGCCCGGAGAGACGCATCTCGAACTGGTCGCGCCCGCCCTGTCGCCGTTCCCGCAGCCGCTCGCGCGCGAGCGGTCGGGCGGGATCGTCCAGGAAGTCCAGGAACGGCCGGCCCACCATCTCTTGGGCGGTACGGCCCAGCATCTGAGCCATACGCGCATTGACGTACGCTATGCGGTCTTCCGCGTCGAGCTCGCACACCCCTTCCGTGGCCGCGTCCGCGATCCGCCGGCAGCGAGCCTCGCGCTCGGCCACGTCGCGGTCTGCGCGGCGGCGTTCGGTCACGTCCCAGCCCAGATACAGGATGGCCGTGCGGTCCGCCGCCGGATCGGGCCAGACCGCCTTCCGCGCGGCATAGGTGCGCGGGTCGCCGTCCCAGGAGAGGGTGTGCTCGAACGCGCGCGGCCGGCCCGAGGCGAGCACCTCGTCGTCATGCAGGGCGAGTCCGCGCGCGATCGGCTCCGGGAGGATTTGCGCCAGCAGCCGCCCCGACAGGTCGCCCGCATCCGCCCCGACTCGTGCGGCGAAGGCCGCATTGCAGGCCACGCAACGCCCGTCGGCGTCCTTGATGAAGGCGAGGTCAGCGATCTGGTCAAGCAGGGCGCACAGGTGCTGCCCATCTCCCACGCTCATGCCCGCAGCCCCTCCGGACCCGTACACCCCTGCGGCGGATGTGACGATTCGGCCCCAACCTAGCCGGGGGTGCGGGACCTGTCAAGCCGAACGGCCGGGCCCGGGCGCGGCCTCGGGTGCGGATCCCAGGTCCAGGACCTCGGCCAGGGTCGCGGGCTCGAGACGGTAGTCGCTGCCGCGCCCGCCGTAAAACCCGTGAATACGCACGAGGTGCACGGTCAGCGCGTTCCAGCGCAGCCGTGTGCCGGTGCGCGGGTCCCGGAGCACGGTGTCGCCCTTGGCGAACAGTCCATCGCCGAACGGGCACGGCAGGCGGCCCCGGTCGTCGCGCACCTTCACCTTGTAGCGGCCCTCCACCTCGCGCTCGCGCTCCAGGATGTCCCGGCCCGCGTCGGTCAGCTCGGCCAAGCGCTCGGCGAACTGCGCGTGAGTGCGGCCCAACGCGCGCACGGCACGCTCGTCAGCCTCCAGCACGTCCGCCAGCGCCCGGTCATCCATGCCCAGGAACCCGTGCAGGGTCAGCTCCCCGGGCCGCATGCGCTCTTCCACCCGTTCGAGGTCAGGTCGCTGCCGCATGACCGCCCTCCCGTTCAGGAGAACTTGTCGTAGAAAACTCGCTCGTCGTCCAGTCCCTTGTCCGCCAGGACCTTGATGCACGCGTCGATCATGCCCGGACTGCCGCACAGATAGGCCTCGTGGTTGTCGAGCGACTCGTAGTGCCGGCCGACCACCTCGGTGACGAGGCCCGTCTCGTACCCGTGGCCTTCGGCCGCGCCGGAGAGCGCGGGCACGTACGAGAACCAGTCGTGCTCGGCCGCTAGCTTGCTGAAGAAGTCCACGTAGTACAGGTCCTTCTCCTCTACGGCGCCGAAGTAGAACGTGGCCTTGCGCGTGTTCTCGTGCTCGATCATGTCCAGGACCATGCTGCGAAACGGCGCGAGCCCCGATCCGCCCGCGATGAACAGGCACTCTCGGTCGCTCTCGTGCAGTCGAAACTCGCCGAACGGACCCGTGAGCCGCGCGGTGTCGCCTTCTCGGAGGTGCTCGAAGCAGTAGGTGGTCACGATCCCGTTGGGCACGAGCCGGATCACCAGGTCCACCGCCCCGTCGTCCGAGGGCGGGCTGGCAATCGAGTAGGCGCGGAAGGTCTCTTCGCGCACCTCGTCGTAGGGCGGGACCACCAGCTGCACGTACTGGCCGGCTCGGAACCGGATGCGCTCGTCGCCGTCGAGGGCGAAGCGGAACAGCTTGATGTCGTGGGTGAGGTCCTCGATGCGCTCCACCGTGGCGGTGAACTCGCGCACGGACAGGAGCTCCTGTGGCACCTGCACCTCCAGGTCGCGCTTGACCTTCACCTGGCAGGCCAGGCGCACGTCCCGGGCCTGCTCGTCCTCGGTGAGATACGGAAGCTCGGTGGGCAGCACCGGGCCGCCGCCGGCCAGAATCCGGCACTTGCACAGCCCGCACGAGCCCCGACCGCCGCACGCGGAGGGCAGGAACAGCTTCTGCTCGCCGAGGTTGGAGAGCAGGTCCCCTCCCCCCGTGACCGTGAACCGGCGCTCGCCCTGGTTCACGTCGATGGTGCACTCGCCGTAGTCGGCGAGGAAGTGCTCGGCCACGAGCAACAGCGCGGCCAGAGCGCCGCTGATCGCGCACAGAACCGCCACCGCGTAGAGCACGTCGTGCATGGCGCCTCGCTTCACTGCGGCTCAGTTGATCCGGATCACCCCCGAGAACCCCACGAAGGCCAGGGCCATGATGCCCGCGATCACCAGGGCGATGCCCGCGCCCTCGAGCTGGGGGATCACCTTGCCGTGGCGGGCCAGCTTCTCGCGGATACCGGCCATGGCCGCGATGGCCACCGCCCAGCCCACCCCGGACCCGAGCCCGAAGGCCGCGGTCTGCACGAGCGTGTACTCGCGGGTGACCATGAACAGGCTCGCGCCCAGGATGGCGCAGTTCACCGTAATGAGCGGCAGGAAGATGCCCAGGGTCAGATACAGAAGCATGCTCACCCGCTCCACGACCATCTCCACGATCTGCACGAACGCAGCGATCACGATGATGAACGCGATGTAGCGCAGGTACGTCAGGTCGATGCCGAACACCCCGTCCGGATGCAGGAGGTAGTGATACACGAGCCAGTTGAGCACGCTCGTGCAGGTCATCACGAAGATCACCGCGGCGCCCAGGCCCAGAGAGCTGCGCAGCTGGCCGGACACGCCCAGGAACGGACACATGCCCAGGAACCGGGCGAGCAGAATGTTGTCCGTGGTGATGGCCGCGAACAGAATCACCAGGGGATGCAGGTCCGCCGGGTTCATGCTACTCCTCACCCGCCGCGCGGCGGCGCGTGCGCCAGTCGTTGAGACTGCGCGCGGCCCACATGAACACGGCCAGCCCGAAGAACCCGCCCGGCGCGATGACCATCACGTTCCACCGGGTGGCATCCGCGAGCGCGGGGATGGGCACGTCGAAGAACGTGCCCAGGCCCAGGGGCTCGCGCACGCACGCGATGGCCAGAAGCACGATCGAGTACCCGAGCCCCGCCCCGAGCCCGTCCAGCAGGCTCGCGACCGGGCGGTTGGCCGCGGCAAAGGCCTCGGCCCTGCCCATCACGATGCAGTTGGTGATGATGAGCCCTACATACGCGCCCAAGGCGTCGCTCACCTCGGGCACGTACGCGTCGAGCACGACCTTGACCAGGATGACGTACGCGGCGATGGTGAGGATCTGGACCATCATGCGCACGCGCCGGGGCGTGTAGGCGCGCAGCACGCTCACGGTCAGCCCGCTCAATGTGGTCGTGAACACGAGCCCCCCGCACATGACGAGCGTATTCCTGACGAGGTTCGTGACCGCCAGGGCCGAGCAGATGCCCAGGATCTGCACGAACACCGGGTTCTCGGACCACAGCATCCGCCGCAGGGCCGCCCACCCCTCGTTCGCCTGCGATCCCGCGCTCATGGGCTCGCCTCCTGGTCGCGCACGCGCACGAACCGGGCCAGGGCGTCGTTGAGGATCTGCTCCACGGCGACGCTCGTGCCCGTGGCGCCGGTAATCGCGTCGATTTCGCGCGCGTCGTCGGCGTCCTGCACCACGCGCAGCCGACGCCCGTCCGGGAAGGGCCGGTCGTAGGGGATGCCCTCGAGCTGACGCTGCCACTCGCGCTCGGAGATGCGCCCGCCCAGGCCGGGGGTCTCTTCGTGGCGGGTGAAGTCGAGGCCCGTGATCTCGCCGGTGCGCGCGTTCACGGCCAGGTACCCGCGGATCGGGCCCCAGAACCCCCGCCCGGAGAGCGGCAGGGCGTACAAGGCCGGCCCCTCGCCCGTGCGGCGGAAGTATGCATACGCGCCGCCGTCGGGCGCGGTTGCCTCCACGCGCTCGACGCGCTCCTCGTAGCGGCGGGCCATGGCCCTGTCGGTCAGGTTCTCGCCCGGCTCGACAAGGTCCAGGAGCTGCAACAGCACCCGCTGGCGCGCGAGCTCGCGGTTGCGGGCCTTGCGCGCCTGTAGCCCGACGTTGACCGCGCTCACCAGGCCCACGAACACCGCGGTCACCACCACGGTGAACACGATCGGATAGGCCTTGACCGCGGCGGCCGACCCCTGCCCGGCGGCCAGGTCCCGGCACTTGGCCAGTCCACGTCCCAGGCGGCCCGGAACGTCGCTCATGCCCGGCCTCCCCGCCCCGCGCGCCAGTCGTCAAACCGGCGGCAGCCGACCTCCAGGATGGGGCCGAACATGTTCCCCAGGAGCACGCTGAACATGAGCCCGGCGTTGAACACGGAAAGCGTGCGGATCACGGACGCGAACAGCCCGATCAGGATGCCGTACAGCCACTGCGCGGTCTTGTGCCGGGGCGCGGACACGGGCTCGGTGGTCATGAACACCACGGCGAAGAGCGTCCCGCCGCCGAGCACGTTCACAAGCGCCGCCTGGCCCAGGGGCAGCAGGCTCGCCCCGCCCGCGCGCAAGAGCACGAGCCCCAGCCCCATGCCCACGAGCGGACTCACCACCAGCTGCCACGCGGCTGCGCGGCGGTACAGGAGATACGCGAGACCCAAGAGGATCAGAATCCCGCTCGTCTCGCCCTGGCTGCCGGAGATGCGCCCCCACAGGAGCTTGCCGAGGTCGATGCCCTCGAAAGCGCGCCGCGCGGCCCGCACCTGAGGCTCGTCGCTCTTGGCGCGGGCGGCCTTGGCCGCTCCGCCCAGCTTCTTGGCCGCGGTGAGCGTCGTGGCCGAGCTCACCCCTTCCACGTCCACGCCCTCGGGCGCGGAGAGCTCGTGCACGGGCTCGGACTCGGCGCGCGCGGTCCAGCGCACGAACCCGCCGCCCGGTCCGTCGATGGGCGCAAACCACCGGCCCGTGAGAAACAACGGAAAGGCCACGTACAACAGGCACCGGCCCACCATGGCGGGGTTGAAGATATTGCGGCCGAACCCGCCGAAGACCATCTTGCCGAACACGATGGCGAAAAGCGCCCCGACCACGACCATCCAGAACGGCACGTTCGGCGGCAGGATCAGGGCGAAGATCGTGCCGGTCACGAACGCGGACAGAGTGACCGGGCGTCCGTCGCGGCGCACGAACCACCACTCGCCCGCAAAGCAGCACACGTTCGAGACCGCCACCACCGCAAGCACCCGCCACCCGAAGTTGTACACGCCCATGAGTGCGGGCGCGGCCAACGCGGTGAGCACCGCGGCCATGCGAGGTTGGTACTGGACAAGGCGCCTCGGCTTGAGGGGCAAGCGGGTCCTCTCTTCGATGGCGGCGACGCCCCTAGCCCAGGGCCACGTCCAGGGTCATCATGATGGCGAATCCGACCATGGCCCCGCCGGTGGCGAAGTCCTCGAACCCGTTGCGCTGGCTCTCGGGCACGAGCTCCTCCACGACCACGAAGATCATGGCGCCGGCCGCGAACGCGAGCGCGTAGGGCAGGATGGGCTGCATGGTAAGCACCAGCCATGCGCCCAGCACCCCGGCCATCGGCTCCACCACGCCCGAGGCCTGGCCGTACAGGAACGCCTTGAACCGGCCCCAGCCCTCTCGGCGCAGGGGCATGGCCACGGCCAGGCCCTCGGGGAAATTCTGGATCCCGATGCCCAGGCCCAGGGCGATGCCCCCGAGCAGGAGCTCGTGCGCCTGGCCGGGGTCGGCGGCATGGGCCACCGCGCCGAAGGCCACGCCCACGGCCAGTCCTTCGGGAATGTTGTGCAGGGTCACCGCGAGCACCAGGAGCACGCTGCGCTGCCAGGTCGTCTTGATGCCCTCGGGCTGGTCCAAACCCAAGTGCAGGTGGGGCAGGACCTTGTCCACGCCGCCCAGGAACAGCCCGCCGAGTAGGAATCCGACCGTGGCCGGAATCCAGGAGCCGCCCGACATCTCGATGGCGGGATTCAGAAGCGACCAGAAGCTCGCAGCGACCATCACCCCGGCGGCCAGGCCCAGCATGCCGTCCATGAGCTTCTGATTGAATCGCCGCGTGAAGAAGACAGGGGTTGCGCCAAGCGCGGTCACGAGCCAGGTAAACAGGGTGGCCAACAGCGCCTGCGTGATCGGAGACAGGGGGCGGAACACATCCAGAAAGGCCTCGGCCACAGACGTCCCTCCAACCGTGTCGATCGAGCTCAGTCCGCGTCGGCGGGGAAATGCGCCTTGCGGAACTCTGCGATGGCGCGTGCGTGGTCGGTGCACGAGCGCACCATGCGCTCCACGAACCCGGGGTCCAGGCCGGGCACTCGGTCCGGGAAGCGCCGGTAGAAGTTCTCGGCTACGCCGCTTTCCAGGTGCTCGCAGATCTCCAGCGATCCGGCCACGTCCACGGACCGGTCCACCACCTCGTCGTGAACGTCCTCGACCGTGCCCAGGGTGATGCGGAACTCTTCGGGCGCAAGCTCCTCGAACACGAAGTCCTCGGGGACGCGCCCCCCGGCCTCCTGCACCCAGGACGCGTGCTCCTGTTCCTGATCGGCCAGGGCGGAAAAGAAGCCCTTGGCCTCGGCGGAGACGCCCTCCTCGGGCAGGCGTTTGCTCATGTCCGCGTACAGGCGGCCGATGCGCTCTTCGACTTCGCGCGCCAGATCGAAGAGGTCTTTGGCGGGGATGGCCATCACGTCTCCTGTCGAGCGATGTAGTGCTCGGCCGCGATGGCCGCCGTGGACCCCTCGCCCACGGCGGTGGCGACCTGGCGGTACGAGTGCTCGCGCACGTCTCCGACGGCGAAGAGTCCCGGCACCTTGCTCATCATGTCCAGATCCGTGGCCACGTGCCCACCGCACTCCTGGGGCAGGAGGTCGCAGAGGATCTGGGTGTTCGGTTCCGCGCCGATGAAGATGAACACGCCGTCGGTGTCCATGCGCGAGGGCTCGTGGGTCTTCGGGTTCTCGAGGGACACGCCGGTGACCTTGTCCTCGCCCTCGATGCGCGTGACGATCGCGTCCCAGCGCACGTTGATGCGTTCGTGGTCGAAGACCTGATGCTGGTAGATCTTCTCCGCGCGGAACGCGTCGCGGCGGTGGACCACCGTCACCTCGCTCGCGAACTTGGCGATGTAGAGCGCCTCCTTGAGGGCGGAGTCGCCCCCGCCGACCACCACCACGCGCTTGCCGCGGAAGAACGGCGCGTCGCACGTGCCGCAGTAGCTGACTCCGCGTCCGCGCAGCTCGTCCTCGCCCGGCACGCCCAGCTTGCGCGGGTCCGCGCCCGTGGCCAGGATCACCGTCTTGGCCCGCAACGTGTCGCCGCGGACCTGCACCTCGAACCGATCCCCGTCGCGGCGCAGCGCCTGGGCCTGGGCGGTGCGCACCTCCACGCCGAACCGCTCGGCCTGCTGGCGCATCCGGTCCGCGAGCGTCGGACCGTCGATGTTCTCCGGGAATCCGGGGTAGTTGGCGATGTCCATGGTCAGCGCCACCTGTCCGCCCAGGCTCATGCGCTCCAGGAGCACGGTCTTCAGGTCGGCGCGCCCCGCATAGATGGCCGCGGCGAGCCCGGCCGGACCGCCGCCGATAATCAACAAGTCGCAGTCCATCGGAACCTCCGGGCGCTACTCCTGGTACGGCTCGAACTCATCCTTGCCCAGCCCGCACTCCGGACACACGAAGCTGTCGGGCAGGTCCTCGAACGCGGTTCCGGGCGCCACGCCCTGCCCGGGCTCGCCTACTGCCGGGTCATACACCCATCCACACGCCATACACACGTACTTCTGCACGGCAGTCCTCCAAATTCGACCAGGATTCGACCAACGCCTCGACCATGCGCCCGGGCGCGTCTCTATGGAGCGGACGCGGGCCGCCCTGTCTCCCGATGCAGGGCCTCGGACACATAGCGCACGTGACTCATCTCTTCCTGTAGAATCCGATCCACGCCCTCGCGGCCGCGGTTCTCGGGCACGATGTTGCGCATGCCCAGGTACAGGACCACGGTGTCTCGCTCACGGCGCAGGGCCTCGCGGAAGATCTGCTCCAGGCTCGTGCCCGGAGGCAGGGTCTCCTGGGGCGACTCTCGGACGTCGAACACCTTGCCGTCGGCAATGGCCTGCAGGTACTTGGCCGGCTCCTCCTCGGGACTCAGTGGCGAGGGTTCGAGCCCTCCTTTCCCATAGTCCGCGCGCATCTGGTGGAAGGTCTGGCGGTGCTGCTCCTCCCAGTCGGCCAGGCGCACGAGCAGCTTCTGCGCCTCGGGCTTGCCCGCGACCTCGGCGCCCGCGCGATAAAAGGCCGCGCCGTTCTGCTCAATGCGCTCGGCAATCTCAAACATCTCTTCGGCGTTGAATTGTACCGGCATGGCTCCGCTCCCATCCAGGCCAAGGCCCGCGCCCGCGCGGGCGTCTGTACGACGGTCGCTGACAGGGCTCGCGCCGCCATTATCGCCTCTCGGTCACCCGAAGCAAGGCCTATTCTCGGCCGGGCGCGCGACCCTCGATCCGCAGCGCCGCCGCGTATCCGAATGCGCGCACCGCGTCGAGCACAGCCCGCGCGTCGAACCCGCGACCGGCCACCTCCACGCGGCCCCGGCCCAGGTCCACGCTGGCCCGCTCCACCCCGGACACCTCGCGCACGGCCTGGCCCACGGCCTCGGCGCAGTGTGCGCAGGTCATGCCGGTGACCCACAGCACGGCGCGGTCGGGCAGGGTCGCGGATGACGAGGCCCCCTCCTCTACCTCCTTCTCCTCGCCCGAGTGGGGGTGCTTGTGCGCGCGCGCATCGGCCGCGCTCACGGCCAGAACCGCCACGAGCCCAGCGGCCCACGCGTGGCCGGCCCAGCCCACGAGGCCTTCGCCCGGGCCGGGGCCGGTCGGCGCGGGCACGCCCGCAGCGGCGCCGGGGAACAGGAGGTCGAACAGCAACCCCCCGCCCAGGGCGCTCGCCGCGACCACGACCAGGAACAGGATCGCGCTGCGCCGGCCGAGCACTTTCCAGATCGTGGTGAACATAGCGGCGTTCGTGGCCGGCCCGGAGGCCAGGAAGGCGAGCGCCGCGCCGCCCGAGGCGCCCGCGTGGATCAGGCCTACAGCGATCGGCACGCTCGCGGTGGCGCACACGTAGATGGGGATGCCGGCGGCCATGAGCAGGAGCATGGACACCACGCCGCCCCCGAGCACGGTCCCGAACCGGTTCGCCGGCACAAAGGCCACCAGGCCCCCCGCGATCAAGACCCCGACCAACAGGGACGGGCCCAAGTCGCGGGGCAGGTTCAGGAACCCGTAGTGCAGCGCGCGCGAGAGCCGCCCCCGTCCGGGCTGCGCCGCGCAGCAGGCGTCCGTGCAGGGCGCCGCGCGTGCTCCCGGTGCGCCCGGGCCCTCGGGCGCGGCCCAGGCGCGTACGAGCGCCCCGCCCAGCAGCCCGGTGGCGAGCGCGGTCACGACCCGGTAGACTGCGAACACGGGTCCCAAGAGCGCGTAGCTCACAAGCATGCTGTCCACCCCGGTCTGCGGCGTGGACAAGAGGAACGACGTGGTGGCTGCGCGGCTGGCGCCGTGGCGGCGGATCGATGCGCTCACCGGGATCACCCCGCACGAGCACAGAGGCAAGGGCACGCCGAAGACCGCGGCCTTGACCACCGGCCCCAGTCCCCGGCCGCCCAGATGCCGCTCCACCCAGGCCGGAGAGATGAGCACGGACAGCACCCCGGCCACCAGGAACCCGAGCAGCAGGTACGGGGCCATCTGCCCCAGCACCGCCCAGGTCGACGCAAGCCATGCTAGGATCAAGTCCCACATGCGCGAGATCCCTTGTTCTCGGGCGCGCAGGCAGCGTCTTCGTGCATCCAAGCGCTGCGGTGCCTACGCGGGCGTATTCGGCAACCGCGGTTCCAGCACGGAGCCCGACAGCCGGTGGCGAGAAGAGTCACGATCGCATCTTACTGTCCGGGAACGGATTATGACGGACCATCGGACATCGCACGTTCTCGGGCGCAGCCCTCCCGGACCTCAGAATTGAGACTGGGCCCTGCGCACGCAACAGGGATCCGCAGGCGCCGGATGCGGAGAGGAACATAGCGCGGTGTCTCAGACCGGTCGGTTTGTCCCAGCGCGCCTCACACGGGTTGACACGAACCAGGGAACGCGGATGGAGATGGCGATGTCGCCTTAACGTAACATATTGTTTCAAGTACCATACAGCAGTCCAGGCCGTAGCGCTTCTCTTGCGCGGCACGCAGTACCTTCGCGAGATCGCTCCTCCATGTGGCACTGGGATTGCTGGCAAACTTGAGCTGCAGCCGCAGGCGTTCGGGCACGATTCCTTGTCCGCCAAGCCTTCGTGCCTGGACACAGGGCCCGAAAGCGCGCAAAATGGGCCCCGAGACAGACGTCGGAACACCTGGCGCTGTTGGCCGGGAACAGGGCGCATGAGCGAATGGCTTACGCAACTCTTAGAGCACGCGGTCGCGGCCGAATCCGTGGTCGTGTACGTGCTCATTTTCGCCGGGGGCGTGGTCGCGAGCTTCACGCCGTGCACGTACCCGGTCCTGCCCATGACTGTAGGCTATATCGGCGCGCGCGCCGAGGGGCACAGGGCAAAGGCGCTGCTTCTGAGCCTCGCCTTGGTGCTGGGCATGGCCCTCGTCTACGCGGTCGGCGGCACGGTGTTGGCCGCAACCGGCCAGCAGCTGGGCACGATCTGGTCGAACGGGTGGGCCATGTTCGCGGTCGCCTGCTTCTTCCTGTTGATGGGCCTGTTCCTGTTGGACGCGCTCACCTTCCCCATGCCCGGGTTCCTGCGCCGCTTGCAGGCGCGCGCGGGCAAGCCGCGCGAGGGCCTGGTCGGCGCGTTCGTCATGGGCGGGGTCAGCGGCCTCGTGGTCGGGCCCTGCACCGGGCCGATCGTGGGCGTGGTCCTGGCGACGGTGGCCCTGGACCAGGCCGAGGGGCTCGACTTCGTGCAGCAAGCGATCGACGGCGGGGTGAAGCTGTTCCTCTTCGGCCTGGGCCAGGGCGCGCTCATCTTTCTGTGCGGCACGTTCAGCGGGCTGTTGGGGTATCTGCCCAAGTCCGGCCAGTGGATGGTGCGGGTAAAGAAGGGCTTCGCCCTGCTCGTACTGGCAGGGGCGAGCCTGCTCTTCGTGTACGTGGGCCAGTCCACGGACTTCCCGCGCCTGTTCGACCTGCTCGCGCGGCTGGAGGCAGAGGAGCCGCCGCCGACCGAACCGGATGAGGCCCCGCCCGCGCAGGAGTTCGGCGGGGACGAGTTCTTACGTTGAGTTGCGGGCGCATCGCGCCCCTGGAAAGGAGAAAGACATGTTCACGAACCTCGCATCCATCACGACCAGAGGGGCCCTGGCCGCACTCGCGCTCGCTGTGGGCGCGTTCCTCATGGCGCCGGCCGCTCGGGCCGTGGAGGTGGGCGACGAGGCGCCGGATTTCACCCTCAAGACGCACGACGGCAAGGAGCTGACCCTCAGCCGCCTGGAGGGCGAGCGCGGCGCAGTGCTCGTGTTCTTCGCCACCACCTGCCCGACATGCATGGCCGAGGTGCCCCATGTGAAGGAGTTCGTGGAGGAAACCCGCGATCGCGATGTGCTGGTGTATGGAGTGGACCTCGGAGAGTCCGAGGAGACCGTCAAGCGCTTTGTGCGCGACCGCGAGGTGAACTACCGCGTGCTCCTCGATTCGAAGGGCGTGGCTAAGCGTGCCTATGGCGTATGGGCCATCCCGAGAGTCTTCGGCATCGACGCCGCAGGCGTGGTCCGCTACAAAGGCTACACGATTCCGCGCAACACCGACGCGTTCGTGCGCGAACTCACCGCCCCGCTGCGCCCCCCGCACCCGCCCAAGGCGGGCGTAGAGGAGCGCGACCGCACGGAGGAGGGCGTGAGCTTCATCAGCCGCGAGACCCTGCAGGCCTGGATGGAGGAAGACAAGGACCTGCTCGTCATCGATGTGCTCAGCCCGAAGTCCTACGCCCAGGCCCATCTGCCCGGCGCGGTGAACATCCCCAGCGCGCAGCTTGGAGACAAGGCCAAGCTCCTGGCCGACAACCGCACCATTGTGACGTACTGCTCAAGCTTCTCCTGCCGGGCGAGCACCGCGGCCGTGCGCACGCTAACCGAACTCGGATTCCCTGACGTCCACGACTACGAGGGCGGGCTGAAAGACTGGAAGGACGCGGACCTGCCCGTCCACGCGGCGACCACTGAACAGGGCGTGGATCGAGTCAACATCGAGACCCTACGGCTGTGGGTGCGCGCCCAGGAGAAGGTGATGGGCCTGGATGTGCGCTCCGCGCAGGCCTACCACGAAGGCCACATCCCCGGGGCGGCGAACGTTTCCATCGATCGGCTAGAGAAAGTCGCCGAGGCGATCCCCGCCGAGCCCAAGATCGTGGTCTACGGCGCGGGCGGACCGGAGGACCAGAGCATCGAGGCGGTAGCAAAGCTCGCCGGACTGGGTCGAAAGGACGTGTACAGTCTGGTCGGCGGCCTCCAGGCCTGGGAGAAGGCCGGGCTGCCGCTCGCCGCGAGCAGGTGACCGATGCCCCTGCGCGGGAGACCGACATGACCAAGCAGCGCGTCTTGTTCCTGTGCACGGGCAATGCGTGCCGCAGCCAGATAGCCGAGGCCTGGGCGCGCCACCTGCACACCGACCGGCTGGAGGCGCGCTCCGCGGGTACGGCGCCGCATGGGTTGGATCCCCGGGCGGTGCGCGTCATGGAAGAGGCCGACGTGGACATGATCGGCCACCGGTCCAAGCACGTGGACGAGGTGCGGGACGAACCCGTTGACTGGGTAGTAACCCTGTGCGACGCAGCGCGGGAAAGCTGCCCCGTGTTCCCCGCGGCCACGCGGACGCTGCACCGCAGCTTCGAGGACCCGCCCGTGCTCGCGGCTGGGTCGCAGACCGAAGAGGAGGCGCTCGACCACTACCGCCGCGTGCGCGACGAGATCCGGGCGTTCGTGCAGTCCCTGCCCGACACGCTGGCCGGGGGCTAAGTCTCTTCGGCCGGCCCTGCCTGCTGCGCGTCGCGCAGGGGCAGGACGTAGGTGATTTCCCGGGCGACCTCCCGGAACCCGAGCCTGGGATAGAAGCGCGAGGCCACGACGTTCTGCTCCATGGTCCCGATGCGCACGAGGTCCAGGCCCGCCTCGCGGAAGTGCGCCAGGGCCGCATCGATGAGCGCGCGGCCGATCCCCTTCTTGTGGTGCTCCGGGAGCACGGCCAGGTGCGCGATCGTGCCCTGTCCGGCCTCCGCGTTCACGCGCGTCGTGACGTATCCGACCACCTGGCCCTCCAGCTCGGCCACGAAGATGCCCGCCGCGTGCGCGGCGATGTCCTGGTCGATGTGCCGGGCCTTGTGCCAGCGCCAGTCGTGACCGCGGATGCGCCCGTACCGGCGCTCGATGTTCTGGTCGGTGGACACCCCGTCGAACGCCGCGGACGTGATCTCCTTGAGCCCCTCGCGGTCTGCCTCCTGGTAGGCGCGGATGCGCATGATTCTTCTCCTTCCGGCCCGTGCCGCAGGCAACTCCTGCGGCGCTCGGTTCCACAGTTACCCGGAAAGCGCAGGCCAATGCGGGGCCAAGAGCGCGCGCGCGTTCTCGCCCAGGATCGCGGCCTCGTCGTCGTGACCCAGGCCCAGCGCGCGGATCTCGGCGATGACCTCTGCCGCGTCCACCTTGTCCGAGGGCCCGTCCGAGCCGAACAGCACCTTGCGCGGCCTGCACCGGGCCACGGCCTCGGCCCGCTTGCCAGGCACGAACACGTACGAGCAGTCGGTCCACACGTTCTCGTTCGCCGCGCAGATGCCAAGCCCCCGGTCGATGAGCTTCGCGTCACGGGGGTTGCCGAGGTGGGCGAGGATGAATCGCACCTGCCGCATACGTCCGGCCAGGACCTCGAACACGTCCAGAGCCCCGGCCGCGTCCACGAGCGCGGGCACGCCGAGCTCGGCAATCCGCTCGAACATGGGCAGCACGTCGTCGAGCCCGGGCGCCGCGCCCCGGGCGGCCACCACCTCGCCGAAGTGGACCTTGACCCCGGCGAAGCCCAGGTCCCGGACCGCGTGCTCGACCTCCGCGCGGCCCGCCTCGCCCTCGGTGATTCGTCCGGTGGCGAATGGGATGAGACGTTCGGGGAACGCGCGCCGCGCCCGGTCGACGCGCGCGTGGCAGTCGGCGGCGGGCTCGCTGATCGCGAACACCACCGCCTGGTCCACGCCCCCGCGGTCAATGGCCGCGACCACCGTCTCGGGCGCGACCACGGTGCGGGCCGCGTCGCCGTGGCGCAGGTGCATGTGCACGTCCAGGATCACGGGCCCGCCTCCCCTGCGCCGCTCGCCTCCGGATGCTCGGCCAGGAACCGGTACAGGGTCGCGCGGCCCACGCCCAGGGCCCGCGCGGCCGCGGTCTTGTTCCCGTTCGCCTCGCGGATCGCGCGTCGCACGTCCGCCACATCCAGGCCGCGCCGCCCGAGCCGACGGCGGGGGCCGACGGGGCCGGCGTCCCGGGCCGCGCGCAGGATGTGCGGCGGCAGGTCCCCGAGATCGACCACCTCGCCCTGGGCCTTGACCATGGCGAACTGGAGCGCGTTCTGCAGCTCCCGCACGTTCCCCGGCCAGTCGTGGGACAGGAGCGCCTGGCGGGCCGCGGGCGTGACCGTGATCTCGCTTCGTCCGGCCTCGGGCCCGATGCGCGCGGCGATGTAGTCAATGAGGAGCGGAATATCGCCGCATCGCTCGCGCAGGGGCGGCAAGGTCAGGGGCACCACGCAGAGCCGGTAGTACAGGTCCTCGCGGAACCGGCCCCGGTTGATGAGCTCGCCGAGGTCCCGGTTCGTGGCGCTGATCACGCGCACGTCCACCTGTTGCGTGCGCGTGCCGCCCACGCGCTCGAACTTGCCCTCCTGCAGTACGCGCAGGAGCTTGACCTGCATGGCCGGGCTCACGTCCCCGATCTCGTCAAGGAAGATGGTCCCGCCGTCGGCGAGCTCGAACCGGCCCTTCTTGTCCCGGCTCGCGCCGGTGAACGCGCCGCGCACATGGCCGAAAAGCTCGCTCTCCAGCAGGCCCTCGGGCAGGGCCCCGCAATGCACGGGCACGAACCGGCCCCGGGCGCGACGGCCTTCGTTGTGGATGGCCGCGGCCACGAGCTCCTTGCCGGTGCCGCTCTCGCCCTGGATGAGCACGGGCACGTTCACCTCGGCCACCTTGCGCACGAGCTCGAAGACCTCCAGCATCTTCTTGTCCCGGCCGATGATGCCGTGGAACCGTTCTTTCTCGCCCAACCGGCGCGCGAGCGTGTGCTCGCGGGTGAGGTCCCGGAACGCGGCCAGCACCCCGACGAGGGCCCCGTCGCCGTTGCGGATGGCGCGCATGGTCATCTCGAGTTCGCGCGCCTCGCCGTCGCGCGTTGTGAACGAGACCGGGTACGAGGTCGCGTCGAACTCGGGCCGGTCCCCCTTGGTGCAGAACCTGCATTGGGGCCCGCAGAAGGGCCCGCCGAAGACCTCATGGCAGTCGCGGCCCAGCACCTGCGCGCGCGTGTACCCGGTGATCGTCTCGGCCGCGCTGTTGAAGTACATGATCCGCCGGTCCAGGTCGTGCGCGATGATGCCCTCGCGCAGGCTCTCCAGGATGAGGCTCATGCGTCCGTGGGTCTCGGCAAGGCTTGCCAGATACCCGCGCGAGAAGAGCGTGTCCACCAGGCGCTCGATGGTGTCCCGCACCGCGCGCCAGGCCGGCGCCTCGCCGGCGCCGCTGCGCGGGCCGTCCACGTCCCAGCACACGAGGGGCGGAGTGCCGGGCAAGAGCAGGTCGCGCGGCGCCCGCTCGCGCGCCATCAGGCCCACGACCACGTCCACCGCGGCCAGATCCACGTCCGTCAGAGCGGGAGCGGGCGTCTCGGAGACGCCGAGGCCCTTCTCGGTCATGAGGTCCTTGACAAGGCGGTCCACTTCCTCCGCAGGCGCCAGGGCAGCGGCCAGCACCTCCACGTCCGCGGGCGCGCGGGCGCGCGCGAACGCGGCGGCCATCGGGGTACGCGCCGCGCCTCGTTCGCCCAGGAACAGGATCCTCGTCATGGTCTCCCCTCACCCACGCCCTTCGGCACAAGGGCCAGCACGGGCGCATCTGGGCCTTGCGGCGCCCTATTCTGTACGCATCGGCGCAGGATTGCAAGCTTCGCGTCCGTGGCACGCTTGACCTGACCGCGCACGCGCGCTAGGCTCCAGGCTCGGTCCAGCGGCCGAGCCGCGCAGCTACGGGAGCGCACCATGGACCGCCGTCCGAACATCCTGTTTCTGATGACCGACGAACACCGCGCGGACGTGGCCGGATACGAGGGCAACCCGGTCGTGCGCACCCCGGTGCTCGACGAGCTCGCGCGCACGGGCGTCGTGTTCCGCAACGCCTACTGCGCGGTGCCCCTGTGCCTGCCCGGCCGCCAGTGCATGATGGCCGGCCAGCACCTGCGCACCTGGCATCCGGGCAACGCCTGGGGCCTGGACCTGCCGCCCGGGTACCGCACCTTTGCGCGATACTTCTCTCAGTACGCGTACCAGACCGTGGTCAGCGGCAAGCTGCACCACGTGGGCCCGGACCAGATGCAGGGCTGGCTGAGGCGCATGGGAAGCGACGATGTGTGCATGGCCCCGCAGTACATCGACGGCCTGCGCGAGGAGGAGGTCGCCAGGTACGCGCCCAAGCGGCCGTGGACGCCCTCGCTCGCGTGGCGGATACGCACCGCGGGCGTGGGCCCGTCCAAGGACGAGCGCAAGGTCCAGGCCGCGTTCTACTGGATGGAGCGCCAGTTCCTGAACGTGTACAACGACCACCCGTACCTGATGCGCTACGCGGACCAGGACCCGCTGCCGCCGTTTCTTTTCAAGGTCAGCCTGCTCGAACCCCACTACCCGTTCCACACGAGCGAGGAGCTGTTCCGGTATTACCTCAATCGCGTGCAGCCCTTCGTGGACCAGGAGCCCGTGGAACATCCGTACCTAAACGGCCTGTATGTGCTGCGCGAGGGCAAGGACCTGCACCGCCGCGACATCCGCCGCGCGACCGCGGCCTACTACGGGATGGTGGAGAACTGTGACCGCAACTTCGGCCGGATCCTGGACCGGCTGCGCGACGCGAGCCAGGACCCGGACGACTGGATCATCGTGTACACGAGCGACCACGGCGACCTGCTGGGCGAGCACGCCTCCTGGGAGAAGAGCCAGTTCTTCGAGGGCGCGGTGCGGGTGCCGCTTGTCATCCGGTGGCCGAAGCGATTCCCGGGCGGGCGGGTGGTCACGGAGAACGTAAGCCACTGCGACCTGTTCGCCACGCTGTGCGAGCTCGCGGGCCTGCCCGTGCCCGAGGGACTGGACAGCCGCAGCCTGGTGCAGCTCCTGGAGGGCCGCGGCCGGGACTGGAACGACGAGGTCACGAGCGAACTCTTGCCCAAGCGCGACCTGCCGCACGGGGCGTTCATGATCAAGCGCGGCGCGCTCAAGTACCATCACTACGGCCCGGGCATGCCCGACGTCTTGTGGGACCTCGCGCGAGACCCCGGCGAGACGCGCAACGCGGTGGACGACCCGGCGTATGCCGAAGAGGTCGCCGGCTTCCGCGCGCGCACCCGCGAGCTCGGATTTCCGCGCGCGCAGCCCTAGGCGCGCACACAAGCAAGCCGCAGCCAGCTCGACGCGGAAGAGAACAGGAAGGAAGCGCGATGAGCCATTACCTGAACGAACAGCGCGTGCTGCCCGTCAGGGACTTTCACCCCAGCCCGGACGAGACGACGTTTGACATGCTCTTCCAGACGCGACTGGGCGGGAAGCTGTACCCGGAGGAGGATGGGCTTCTCCACTTCTGGATCGTGACGCGCGCTCAGAGCCCGGCGCTCGTCTTGCCCCTGGCCGAAGAGGTCCGCCTGGCCCCGGAGCGCAAGATCGAGGGCGAGCTTCCCGTGTTCTACCTCGGCGCAACGGCGGCGGTGAACAAGGGCTGGGCCGAGCTGCGCCTGGAAGGCCTGCGGCGCGCGGACCTCTCGTCCACGTTCGTGGTGACCTCGCGCACCGGGCCGATCGAGGACGCGGTCTTTGCCCGGGCGCGCACGATCGACGACGTGGAGCGCGCGGTGTGGGGCCTGTCCCGCCGCGACGTGGGGACCACGAGCCTGGACCCGGACCGCGTGGTGGTGGTCGACGCACAGGGGCGGTTCCGGCTCACCTACCGGCCGGGCGTGGACCTGCCCGTGGGCGCGCTTGTGCGGCTCATCATGCCGCGCAACTTCTACAACCCGGAGCGCGGACACGTGGTGGCCGTGGACCGGGGCCGGGACAAGCTCGCGTATTGCGACCGGTCGGCGAAGCCGAACGCCGTGGTGTTCCGCGTCACAACCCCGATCGTCGCGGGCGAGACGCTGACCGTGCGCCTGGAGGGCAGCTCCGGACTCGCGTTCCCGTGCCATGCCGACGACCCGGAGGGCTGGTGGTGGTACAGCCGGCTGCCCGTGTTCAACCTGGGCGTGAGCCTGGACGGGGGCAAGAACTTCGTCTCCCCCGCCAAGGAACAGACGCATGAGGTGACCTTCCTGCCTGGACCGGCCGAGGCGGTGCACCTGTTCCTGCCCGGTCGCCGCCACGAAGGCAGCCCGCTTGAGGCCCGGGCGCTTGTGACCGACCGGTACCGCAACCCGGTACACGAAGACACCACCGACCTGACGCAGGCGCGCCTCGCGCTCGTGCGCGACGGGGTGGAGGTGGCCCACCTCGGGGCGCTGAAGGCCTTTCGCGAGACCGCGAGCCGCTACCGCATCCCCCTGCCCATGCTGGAGAAGGGCGTGCACCGGCTCATCGCGTACCGGCCGGACACCGACCGCGAGCTCGCGCGCAGCAACCCGTGCGAGATCATCGCGCCCGACGCGGGGCCCGAGCTGTACTGGGGCGGGCTCCACTTCCACTGCAGCATCTCCGACGGCATCGGAGACCTGGACGAGGTGTACGACCGCGCGCGCAACGAGGCGGCGCTCGACTTCGCCGCTTTGTGCGAGCACGCGGTCTACTTCACGCACAACCAGTGGGAACAGATCCAGGACCTCACCTTCCGCGAGAACGAGGACGGCCGGTTCGTCACGCTCAACGCCTACGAGTGGGGCGCCATGCACCCGGGCGACAAGAAGCCCACGCTCTACCACATCAACGTGTACGCGCGCGACCGCATGCGCAAGCTCACCTGGTTCGTGCCCGCGGCCGAGGGGTTCGCGCGCCTGAAGCGCGAGGTGCGCGACGTGGTGTGCCAGACCCATCACGCGGGCGAGATGTGCCTGCGCATCCACCAGATCCCGGGCGCGACCGAGCTTGTCCGCGTGTTCGAGGTCCTCAGCGTCTTCGGCAGGCACGAGCGCCCGCACAAGATCGAGCCGCCCGTGCCCGGGTATCTCGTGGACTTCCTGGACGCCGGGCTGCGCTACGGGCTCATGGGCGGGGGCGACTCGCACTGCGGGTACGCGGCGTTCGGGCCCAAGCTCCCGGTCGCCGAGCGCGCGCGCCTGAGCGTGAACGGGTACGGGCTGGGCCACGAGTACCCCACGGGCGTGACCGCCCTCTTGGCCGACACCCTGGACCAGGAGCACGTGCTCCACAGCCTGGGCTCGCGCAACATCTACGCCACCACGGGCGCGCGCATCCTGCTCGACTTCAGCATCTCGGGCATTCCCATGGGCGGCGAGGGCACGGTCACCGACGTGCGCATCCACTGCCCGATCCACGCCCCGGGGCGGCTGACCAAGGTCGCGGTCATCCGCGACGGGGAGGTCCTGTTCGAGCGGCTGCTCAAGGACTTTGACCACGTGTTCGACTGGACGGACGCGACCGTGCGCTCCGGCGCCCACTACTACTTCCTGCGCGTGGAGCAGGAGGAGGACGAGGTCGCCTGGACCACCCCGATCTGGCTGCGCAAGGTGTGAGGGGGGGCGGCCGCAGTCGAGCAGCGGCGCCCGGACACCTAGGCGCCCTTGGCCGGAGACGAGCATGCCGCAGGAACCGTTGATTATCGTAAGCGTCCTGGGCCCGCACGTGGCCGAGATGGCCGAGATCGTGGACCGTGTCAACCGGGTGCGCCCCACGTGGAACCTGCTCGGCGTGATCGGCCGCCGACACCGCCCGAACCAGGACCTCCCCAAGACGTACCGGGGCGTGCCGGTGCTCGGCGACCCGGAGGATCTGGGCCGATACCCGCGCGCCCGGATTGCGCCGTGTTGCGCCGCGAGCGACTGGGACTCGCTGGACATCCCCGACGAACGCCTGGGCTCGCTGGTGGACCCGTCCGCGTTCGTGTCGCGCACCGCCCGGCTCGGCCCGGGATGCGTACTGTACCCGAACACGTTCGTGGGGCTCAACGCCAGGCTGGAAGGCCCGGTCTTCGTACTCAGCGGCAGCGTGATCAACCATGACGACCACCTGGAGCGCCTCGTTACGATCTGCTCGAGCGTGTCGCTCGCGGGGTCGGTGCACGTGGAAACGGGCTGCTACCTGGGCCAGGCCTGTACGGTCAAGCAGGGCGTGCGCATCGGGCGCGGCAGCGTGATCGGCATGGGCGGCGTGGTCCTCAAGGACGTGGCTCCCAACAGCGTGATAGTCGGCAACCCTGCGGGCCGCCTGCGAGACAACAAGCGCGACGAGGGACAAAGCGAGTGAGATCATCGCCCGCACGCGCTGAACTTTGCGGCGCGTCGGGTACAACGGCCCGGTGATGCGGGGACTCTTGCGCCGGCCGTTGGCCGAGCGGCCGACAGACTGGAGAGCACGATGCACGGCGGCATGGACTATCCCACCTTCGCGACGTGGGCCTATGATCTCATCCGGCTGCAGACCTGGTATGCCTGGTGGCTGGTCACCACGCAGGGCAAGACCTATGCGGACCTGTTCGAGGGCCGCGCGGTGATCGACTTCTGGTACTGGCGAAGGTTCCAGCCCGACGGAGTGGGCCCGCAGTGGGAGGAAGTCAAGCGCCGCGTCATCGACAAGTGCGAACAACACGGGAACAATCCGGACACGTCCGCCTTGGAGCAAGACGCCTTGTCCATGATTCAGCGGTTCGTGGATGAAACGTATCTGGGCAACATGTACCAGGAGAATTACCAGGAGACGTTCGCGCGGGCCTGCCGGTTTCACGGATTCACGTATGCCTACCGCGAAGAGCCGGAGTCCCGCATCGACTTGCATTTCACCAATTGCTTTGTGCCCGATTCGCCCTTTCATCACACCGACAAGCTGGCCGCTGGTCTCCAGGCGCTCCTGGAGGGGTCGGCGCGGGAACGGCCGGACATGGGGCTTGTCAGCTGCGGGAGTTGGCTCAACGACCTGCCGCCGTTCCAGTCGTTGTTTCCGCCCGCATGGCTGGACGGCGTGGAGCACCAGTCCGTGGCGGCGCACGGCGGGTGGTGGCAACAGTTCATGGACCGCACGGGCCGGATGCACAAGAAGAACGAGGCCCACCTGCGCAACACCGGACAGTTTCCGTACCGGTGCACCCGGTGCCGATGCGGCGTGGGCGAACTGCGCGACCACCTTGCGTCCAGGTTTCCCTGAGCCTCCAGCTGGCTCTCGGGCAAACGCAACGCGCAGGCGTGCGGACAACGTCCAAGAAGAGGCTTGCGCCGTCCCGTTGCGCGAGACGGACAGTCCGAAAGGAGAACCCCGATGCACGAGGAACGGACCACGGTGATCGACGCGCACCTGCACCTGTATCCCGGCAAGGAAGGCTTCGACCCGGAGGCGCTCGTGAACTCGAGCGTAGTGCACGGGGCCTGGATGCTCTCGGCCAACGGGATCGTTCAGGGACAGGCCACGGACGAGGACGTGGTCGAACTCGGCCGCCGGTATCCGGACTTCTTCGTTCCGTTCGGATACCTGGATTTCGACGAGGCCGGACCCGACCGGATCGACCGGCTCTTCGACATGGGGTGCGTGGGGCTCAAGGCCATCTTTCCGGGCAAGGCCTACGACGACCCGGAGCTCCTTCCCTGGTATGAGCGCGCGGCCGCGCACCACATGCCGATCCTCTTTCACGTGGGCGGGGCCAGCTACTGGCGCCCGGCGAGCGCAACGGATCCCGGCGTGCCCATGCGAAGCGCCGGAGGGGCGATGATGACTATTCCCTGCGGACCGCGCGGATACATCAAGAACATGGATCCGCTCTGCATCGACGCGGTCGCCAAGACGTTTCCCGACCTTCCGCTCATCATGGCGCACCTGGGCGGCACGGCGTGCTTCTACGACATGGCGCGGAACGTGTGCCACTGCAACCCGAACGTGTACATGGACTGTTCGGCCGCACCCAAGGACGAGATGCTGCGCGGTATCCGTCACGGGGCCGGCCCGGAGCAGATCCTATTCGGTTCGGACGGCTCCTACCCGAACTCCGTGCGCCGCGCCCAGGAAAAGATCGCCTGCTTCCGGTACCTGGAGACCCATGACCGCGAAGCGCGCGAGGCCTATGGACCGGGCCTGCACGAGAAGTACCGGGGCACGGACGCCATCCGGCGCATGGTGATGGGCACAAACGCCCAGCGCATCGTTGACCAGGCCCGCGCGCGCCAGGCACGGTGAGGCGCTGCGGGCGCGCCGTAAGGACGCACGGAGGGGGCCGTCCATGCAGGCCTGACCGCGGCGGACCACGGCCGGGCGCATCCGCACCTATGTACTCTCCGCCGCCGCAAAGCGCGAGTTCTCTGTTGCGAAATGCCCTGCGCGGAGTACGGTAGGGGTAGGGCACGCGCTCACTGCGGCACGCGGCCGGGCGCTGAGGTACCAGGAAGGACATTGACACGCCGCGCGCCCGGGCGAGGAGGGCCACACCATGCGCGTCGGCTGGCTCTTGTTCGGCGGGTTGCTGCTCGGCATTGAGCTGGGCTTCTTCGCCGGAGTCGAGATCTCACTTCTGCACTTCGGCGCGGACTTGCAGGCGGCACCTCACCGGCCGCTTTGGGTAGTCTCGTTGCTTCTTTGCGGTCCGCTGTATCAATGGATGTGGATGTGGGCGATTTCCCGTGGCTGCCGCGGCGCCAAGGGCGGTCCACGGCTCTGCAGCGAGCGCCAGGAGCTACTGCTAATCATTGCGGTCGCCTCGTTCGTGTGCCTGTTCCTTGTTGGCTTCGGCATCCTCGACGACACCCTAAGAAGAATCCTGCTCACCTGGGGGGCCCTGGTGCTGAGCTTCGCCGTGCTGCTATACTCTCTGGGGTTTTTGGCGCATAGCAGACCCAAGCTGGCGCTCCTCGCGGCGGTCCTCGTAGCTGCCGGCGGGTTGGGCCTACTCCTTGTGGGTATAGTGGTCGTTAGTCCATTGCTCGCAGGAGGAGCGCTATCAATCGCGATCCTCGGTGCTCTGGAAGTCTTCGGGCTGTACTACGAGCGGCGTATGCGGCAACATGAGGGCACTGCGTCTCGCGATTGACGGTCGACGCGTGGTGCATGCACGGCGCAGCGAGCGGAGCCTCTCCCATCAGTCGTGCGGTCCACCGCAGGTGTGCTCCAGAAGCCGAGGTCCTCCCTTGGAAAGGAGTCCCACGATGCGCACAGGTCGGCTGCTCTTCGGGGCGATCCTGTTCGGCATGGAGATCGGGGCGGCGGCCGCGGTCAAGGTGTCCTGGACGTGGCTGGGCGCGCGGCCCGTGTCCGCCAACCAGGCCATTGCCTGGGTGCAGGCCCGTCTCGCCTCTCTGGCGCCGTACGTGGGCCCGATCGCGCAAGGCCGACCGTTCGCCCTGGCGCTCATCCTGCTGTGCGCGGGCCTGTATCAGGCGGTGTGGATCTACCTGATCCTCAGCGGACTGCGGCCCGGCCAAACGGGCGCGGAACCCGACGAAGAGTCTTTGCCGGAGCCGGTCGACGAAGATCGGCCCGGACGGATGCCCAGGGGCCCTGAGCAGGATCGAGCGCAGCCATGACCTTGCCGGGTGGACCCAGCGAAACGGGCAAGGACGAGGTCGAACGCCGGGAGGCGGCGCATTGAGGTCAACCGGCAGCGTGCGCACAGGCCGGCTGCTCTTCGGCGGGGTGCTCCTCGGCGTGGAGATCGGGTTCTTCCTGGGCGTGTGGGCGTGCTGCACCTGGCTGGGCGCCGACTGGACGGCGCCGGTGGAGGACACGCCTTTCATGGAAATAGCCGTCTTCGTGGCAGGTCCCATCTTGATCCTCGCGTACCAGTCGCTCTGGATATGGGCGGTCCGCAGTGCCCTGCCGCCCCTCTTGCCGGCTGATCAGAGGCGCCTACGCAGCATTTTTGAGATCCAGACACACAGGCGGCAAGCACCGGGCGAGGAGACCTCGGGTACGAGATCGAGCGGCCCGTCGGTAGCGGCCCGCCCACGTCAGGAAGAATCGGCACGGGAAAATGTCCTTCATGCTCATCGCGGTGTTGAACTGGTCCATACGGGCATGCTCTACAGCGTTGGCTTCGTTTTTCTCGTTGTATCCGCATTCTCTGATGACCCGTGGGCGTGGGGCTCCTGGGGCTTATTCGTACTGAGCGTTGCGCTCTCGTCTTCGTCCATTTCGCCTGGGTTTCATCCGGGCCCAGGAACACGAGGAACGGTTGCTGGCCTCTTGTGCGTGATCTCCGCGGTATTGCTTGTGGGGGGCATCCTGACGGTTGAACCGTCTGTGATGGCAATGGGCGCTACGGCGGCCGTGTTCGCCGTGATGGCATTTCGCGCCCGAAGGTACTCGCTCCTGGAAGGGAGCAACACGCCCGACAACCCTGCGCGTCCGCCCCGAACCCCGTAACGCGCCGTGCCGGCGCGTTCGTACGCTCGAGCCCCTGTACCGGCCCCACGCGCGCAGACAGCCGGGGCCTCCGCTCAAGGCCCTGCGACCGTCCACTAAAGCCCCCCCGGCTTGCGGAAAATGACGCGCGGCGTACACTGGGGCCTCCCCGCGGCCGGGCGCCGGCACGCGGGTGCGACGATCTTCAGATGCACTGTCTGTGCGCGATGATCTACAATTGCAGGAGAGAGCCCCCCATGCCCGACAGCGACCGCCCAGCACGCAACGACGACGCGATGCCGCCCCTGGCCCGGGCGCGTGCCGGGGCCGAGTGGAACGGCCGGCCCATGTACCTGCGGCCGTACCACCCCACCTACCTCGTGAGCTACTACGCCCGACGCGGCGAGGCCAAAGACCCTGCGTCGGCGGTCAAATGGGACCCCCTGGTCGCGCGCGTGGAACAGGAGCCGGAGCTCGAGATCTACCTCGTGGACTGCTTCGACGACGCGTGCGCCGGATGCCCGGTGCTGCGGCCCGACCCGTACGGGTGCATGTGGGGCGTGGGCTACTCGTGCCCGTCCGCGAACAAGCCCGACCTGGTCCGCGACGTGGTGGAGGGCAATCGCCGCATCCTGGGCGAGCTGGAGCTCGGGATCGGGTCGCGGATCGCGCTGCGCGACCTCGTGCCCTTGCTCGAGGAACGCGTGCCCACCCTGTACCCCATCATCGGCGGGGCGCAGAACCAGGCCCCGTACGAACAGGGCCTCGCGGAACTGAAGGCCAAGTACGGGCTGTGAGCGGCCGGCAGAGGGCCGGGCGGGTGCGGCCCTCCTTCATCCGGACGAGGCGCACGGCAGTGGACGAGATGACGACCCGCGAGCGCTTCCGCGCGCTTATGAACTTCCGGCCCGTGGACCGGCTGCCCATCGTGGAATGGGCCGGGTGGTGGACCGAGACCCTGGAGCGCTGGCGCGCCGAGGGCCTGCCGCCGGAGCTGGACCGGTACGGGGTCTGCCGCTACTTCGGGCTGGATGTGTACAAGCAGACCGCGGCCCAGCCCTTGCGCGCAAAGCGCAGGGACCTGCGGTTGCGGGCGCCGACCCTGGACGCGTACCTGACGCTGTGCAAGGACCTGTATCCGACGCCCGCCGTGGACGCGCGGGCCTGGGAGACGCGCGCACGCGAGCAGGCGTCCGGAGACATCGTGCTCTCGCTCGTGCTCTACGGGTTCTTCTGGTTCCCGCGCACGCTCTTCGGCAAGGAGGAGCACCTGTACGCGTTCTACGACCATCCGGAGCTTATGCACCGGATCAACGGCGACCTGGCGGACTGGACCTGCCGGGTTCTCGACGAGGTGCTGCCGGTCTGCCGGCCCGACTTCGTGCAGTTCTCCGAGGACCTGAGCTACAACCTGGGGCCCATGCTCTCCAGGGACCACTTCGACGAGTTCCTGAGACCCTACTACGAGCGGGTCCTGCCCCGGCTCAAGGACCACGGGATCCTGGCGATCGTCGATTCGGACGGCAACGTCACCGAGCCGGCCGCCTGGTTCGAGGCCGCGGGCCTGGACGGCGTCCTGCCCCTGGAGCGCCGGGCCGGGTGCGACGTCGCCGTGTTGCGCGCCGCGCACCCGCGGATGCGGTTCCTGGGGCACTTCGACAAGCTGGTCATGGACAAGGGCGAGCGGGCGATGCGCCGGGAGTTCGAGCGGCTGTTGCCCTCCGCGCGCAAGGGCGGGTATCTCATCTCCTGCGACCATCAAACCCCGCCCGGGGTGTCGCTCGAGGACTACAAGCTGTACGTGCGCCTGTTCGGCGAGTACGCTGCGCGGGTGTAGGACCATGCCGCAGACCATTGCGGCTTGTCCGAGAGCACCTTCCGCGTATGCTGACCAGCGCGGTCTGCGCGGAGCGAAAGGAGACAGACAGTGGCGCGCAAGCCCGTACCCGGTCCCTGGCCGGTACTCAAGGAGTATACGGGAGAACACGTGCGACAGATCGCCATGCCGCTGGGCGGCATCGGCACGGGCACGGTGTCCATTGGCGGGCGCGGCGACCTGCGCGACTGGGAAATCATGAACCGCCCGGCCAAAGGGTTCACGCCCGAGAACACTTTCTTCGCCCTGCGGGCCAAGGCCGCAGGGCAAGCCCCGGTCGCGCGGCTCGTCGAGGGCGCGCTCCTGCCGCCCTGGGACCAAGGCGCCTCCGGCGTACACGCCGGGAACGCGGGCCTGCCGCGCTTTCGCGAGTGCGTGTTCCGCGCGGCCTATCCGCTTGCCCAGGTGTACCTTGCCGACCCGGACGTGCCCCTGCGCGTGCGCATCGAGGCCTTCAATCCGCTGAGCCCGCCGGACCCCGACCGGAGCGGCCTGCCGGTCGCGATCCTGCGCTTTGTGCTGCACAATAACCTGCGCAGAAGCGTAGCGGCCACCATTTGCGCAAACCTCAAGAATTTCATCGGCCGAGACCGCAGCGGCGGCGAGTGCCGCGGCAATGTGAACACAGTGCGCCGCGCGCGAAAGGGGAGCCCCGTCCAGGGGATCTTTCTTTCGGCCCGTGACCTGCCGACCACGGATCCCCGGTGGGGGACCATGGCCCTGGTCACGCGCTCGCGGGCCCGGTGCACGGTGCGCCGAGGGTGGCGCAGTTCGCGGTGGCACGGGCCTTTGCTCGACTTCTGGGACGACTTGCTGGCCGACGGACGGCTGACCGACCAGATTGACCCCGCGGACCCTGCTCCGGTCGCGAGCCTGGCCATGCCTGTGCGCGTGCCTGCCCGCGGGCAGCGCGCGGTCACCTTCCTTCTCGCGTGGCATTTCCCCAATCGCCCCTCCTGGAGCCCCGCGCGTAAAACGCGCAGGCAAGGAGACGGCCCGCAACGCCCCTACGAGGAGCGTGTGGGCAACCACTACGCCACGCGATTCCGCGACGCATGGGACGTGGCCGTGCGCACGGCCCGAGACCTGCGGTCCCTGGAGCGGGACACCGTACGTTTCGTGCGCGGCTTGTGCGAAAGCGATCTGCCCGAGGAGTACAAGGACGCCGCCTTGTCCAATGTGTCGACCCTGCGCACGCAGACCTGCTTTCGCACCTCGGACGGGCACTTTTTCGGATACGAGGGCTGCACCGACACCTCGGGCTGCTGTCGGGGCTCGTGCACGCATGTGTGGGGGTACGAACACGCCACCGCGCACCTGTTCGGCAGCCTGGCCCGCGACATGCGCGCGACCGAGTTCCTGCACGCCACCGATGAAGCGGGGTTTATGTCGGGCCGAGTGGAGCTGCCCCTGGACCGGGCCCGGGAGTACCGCCTCGCCCACGCCGACGGGCAGATGAGCGCGATCATGCGTGTGCTGCGAGAGTGGCACCTGTCCGGGGATTCGGCATGGCTCAAGCGCCTCTGGCCGCGGGTCAAGGCGGCACTCGCCTTCGCCTGGCGGGCCGGGGGATGGGACGCCGACCAAGACGGGGTGATGGAAGGCTGCCAGCACAACACAGAGGACGTCGAATACTACGGGCCCAATCCGCTGGTGGGCGTGTGGTACCTCGGTGCGTTGCGCGCCGCGCAGATCATGGCCGAGCACCTGGGCGAGACCGCGTTCGCTGCGCAATGCCGGGCGCTGTTCGAACACGGCAGCCGATGGATGGACGCGCACCTGTTCAACGGCGACTACTACGAGCAGGAGGTGCGCCCGCCCCTGCGATTCGCCGCCGTGGCGCCCGGGCTGCGCGCCGCGCCACGGATGGGCCCGGGCGGGGCCCACGACCCGCGGGACCCGGAGTTCCAGGTCGGGCGCGGATGCCGGGTCGACCAGCTCGCCGGCCAAGTGATGGCCCACGTGTGCGGCCTGGGCCACCTCTTGCGGCCCGCGCACGTGCGCAAGGCGTTGGCCGCGATTTTGCGCCACAATCGACGCGCTCCCCTGTACAGCCACTTCAATCACCGGCGCACGTATGCGCTCAGTGACGAAGCGGGCGTGCTCACGTGCACCTATCCGCACGGCGAGCGTCCGCGCGTGCCCACCCCCTACTACAGCGAGGTGTGGACCGGTCTCGAGTACACGCTCGCCGCCGGGCTTCAGTACGAGGGCCGCGAATCGGAGGCCCGGGCCGTGGTCGGCGCGGTGCGCGCACGCCACGACGGCCGGCGGCGCAACCCCTTTGACGAACCCGAGTGCGGCCACCACTACGCGCGGGCCATGGCCTCGTGGGCCCTGGTGGGCGCGTGGAGCGGGTTCGGATATGACGGGGTCGAGGGGGCCATGCGTTTCGCGGACAAGTCGGGGCGCCACTTCTGGACGACCGGGGGCGCCTGGGGAACCTGCCGCCTGCGCCATGCGCGCGGCGCGAGCGAGGCCACGCTCACGGTCGGCGGGGGCAGTCTGTACCTCGCCTCCCTGGCCGTGGGGCGTTCCGTGACCACCCTTGCCCGTCCGCGCACGCTGCGGCCCGGACAAACGCTGCGCTTGACCGTGCCGCGGGAATCGGGTAGGTGAGAAGCCGCAGCGGACCCGCGCCGGGGACGATGCGAAGTCGGTGGTCCGCTTTCAGATGAGCGATTGGTAGGAACGGCGCCCCCGTCGGGCGACCAGGAACCGAACCGACAGGACCAGAGACGCAAGGGAAGGAACCTCGCATGTACCGAGTGGCAGCAGTCGGCGGCGTGGCGCGCGCGTACCTCGCTATGCTGCATCCGGAGACGAACCTGGTGGGCGTGTGCGACGTGCGCGAGGACCAGCGCACAGCGGGCAAGCGGCTGTGCGACCATCAGCGCGCTTGGATGAAGCCCGTGAAGCCCGACCAGGGACCGGTGCACTTCTACGCCGACTACCGGACCATGCTCGACAAGGAGAAGCCGGACCTCGTACTCATTGCCACGCCCGACCGGCTGCACGCGTCCATGACCGTGGCCACGCTCGAGCGGGGCGCGCACGTGTGGGTCGAGAAGCCCATGTGCCTGACGCTCGAGGAATGCGCCGCCATGGTCGAGGCCGCGCGCAAGCATAAGCGCAAGGTGGCGGTCAACCAGTCCGTGCGCACCACCAACACCCTCCAGCGGATCCTGCAGCTGCGCGCAGACGGGCGGCTGGGCACGCCGTACTACGCCAAGGCGAACTACCTGCATCACAAGGACCCGCGCGTGGAGCGCCAAGACGAGAACAACATCAATGCATCCAACCCCCTGTTCCCGTTCGGCAGCCATGCCATCGACACGGTGCTCGGGGTCATCGGCGACGTGCCCGAGGCCGTGACCTGTTACGCGGCCAAGAAGCGCACCTCCCGCGCGTACGCGCATCCGGACACCATGAGCGTGCACATGCGCTTCTCCAAGGGGCGGATCGGGTACAGCCTCACCACCGCGGCCTCTCGCCGCAGCGGCGGGTTCCAGATCGAGGTCTACGGCACCAAGATGGACGTGGTCCTGGACCGCAACGTGTACGGCGACCCGGTGGTCATCCCGGACATCGGGTTCGAAACCACGCCCGTGTGCATGCACTTCTTCAGCGGCCGCCGAAAGCGGGAAACGATCAACTTCCTGGACTACCCGCACGGCCACGTGGCGAGCTTCTATCGGACGATCGAACACCTGATCTACGCCATGGACCACGACGTGAAGAGCCCGGCCATGGTGGACGTGGTCGACGGCGCGCACGTGGTGACCGTGGCCCTGGCGGCCGTGGCCTCGGCCGAGGCGGGCGGCGAGCCCGCCGCGCCCGAGCGGTTCGACCCCCTGCCCTACCGGGGCACGGCCGCGCCCATGCGCGAGGAGGACTACATGCAGGGGTTCATCCGCAGCCACTACCTGCACCGGCCTCAGCAGCGCGCCATCGCCCGGGGCGAGAGGGTCTAGCGTCGCGCCCGCCTGGAGATTGCGCCGCCGCGCCGAAGCGGCCTCTCCCCGTTGCGCAACTGACGGTTGACCAGCCGGCCCGCGCAGTGCATGGTGTAGGGGTTGCTGTAGCACACTCGCTTCTGGCGCTCGCAGGGCTTCGGAGAGAGACGCAGGATGGCCACGCGATCCATGGTGCGCGCTACGGGGTTTGCGCTCCTCGTCCTGGTGGTGCTCTTCGTGATGTGCACGGTCCCACAGACGCGCGAAGAGCCGAGCGCCGAGGTTCCGACCCCCACGCCCGCGCACCAAGACCACGGCGAACACGATCTGCGGAGCCTCATAGACAAGTCAGAAAGAGACCTGGATGCGGCCCACAAGAGGGCCCTTGCCGAGCTCGGCGATGACGAAGGCGAACCGGCGGATTCCAGCTTCTTCGAGGAATTCTTCGCGATCAAAGAGACAAAGGCCTCGCTTCAGAACGTGCGCGATGCCCTCGACACCATTGAGACTACCGAACACGACCGGAAGGGCATCGCGGCCTTGGCCGGAGGCACGCTGGAAGAGGCTGAAGCGCACTTCCGGCGGTCGATCCGACAAGCGCCGAGAAGGCCGTTCCCCGTGTACTCTCTGGGGATGATCGCCTTTGACCAATCTCGGCCGACACGGGCCAAGGACTGGTTCGCCCAGGCCCTGGCCGCAGAGCCCAGATGCGAAAGCGCCGCGTTGATGAAGCGCCTGTGTGTTGCTTGTGAGGCAACGCCTCCGGCCACTGACGCGCACCTTCTCGCAACGTTCGCGCACACGTACCAGGAGGCGATGCAGGAGCTCAAGCCCGACCACGAGCTAACGTTCGCGGACATGTCCTTCCCGCCCCTGGCTTCGGACCTCGTAATCCGCAAGTCTCTTGACCTGTTTCTGTCCATCGGCAAAGCAAAGGAAGATGAATTCAAGGCGAGGTTCGCCAGCACAGACGATCCAGACGAAGAGATGGCAATGTCGCTGGTCCTCGAGGGCACTGACTTGGGCGGCGCCTGGGCGCGCGCCACTGCGGGTCTGTACCCTGACCGCCGCGACTTCCAGGTCTTCGCCTTGCTAGTCGAGCATTTTTCGGAAGACGAGAGCCCGGATTCCGAACTGCTGGCCGCTGCGCGCCACCTGGAACCGGACAATGGCGCACTGATGCTGCTCACCGTGGACAAGGGCCAGCTGGATGCTGAAGGGGCACAGCACGTACCGGCCTTGACTGACGAGGAGTGCGCGTTGCTGCACCAGGCGGCGGAGGCGCCGGACTTTGTCACGTACGAGCTCTACAAGTACGAAGAGCAGCTGGCGATCCACAGAGACTTGGCACGTCCCTTCGCGCCGGCGTCGCCGTTCAGGCTAACAGGCCCTGCCATGCATATGCTTCGCGTGTTTCGGCGCGCACGAACCCGCATTGAGGCAGAGCTTCAACAGGGGAACATAGACTTGGCAACGCGCATCGCGCGCGACGTGCAAAGGATCGCGGACCGGTACGCCGGTGAACAGGACATCGTCATTGGCCAGCTCATCGCCACCGGCTTCCATCGCCTCGCCGTGGCTCCCTTTGACGATTGGATCGGCCCGAAGAAGATTCCTGTCGGCATACGAGTCCTGTTCCGCGCGAGGCTGCCGGCGGTCCGCGCCGAGGCGCATCAGGGGCTATGGGCTGCAGCCGCTCCCGCAGTCGCCAGGCTGCCGAGCCGTCGCCTGTACGATGCGTATTGCGCGTGGGAGACGTCCTCCGAGGTGCGCGACGAGACGTACGAGAGACTGTTGGCACTGCGGCGCGGGAAGATCCGTGAGGACACTGTGACTCGACTGCAAGAGGCATTGGAAAGCGATTGGCTTTCTGTCGATTGCACGGACGTCGTCCTCCTGGGCGACATCGCGGACGAGCGGGCGCGCGGCGTTCTCCGAAGCGTGCGGGACGGCGCAAAGTCGGCCTTCGCCCGCTATCTAGCCGCAACGCTACTCGAGGAACAAAGGCCGACCGCCTTGCCGTGAGCTCTGGATGCAAGCAAGTCGAGCGCGCCATCTGCGCTCGAATCAACACGCGTAAGAAGCCCCAGAGCTGCGGCCACGTCTACAGCACTGGCACTGTATGTAGAGGAAATCCGAGGAAAGGAGCCCATCATGG
>CAZOBJ010000019.1:0-43785 GCA_964577825.1 uncultured Planctomycetales bacterium | reverse complement strand
CCCGGACCGGCACACCCATCTTGCCGCCGTCCTGGCCGAACTGCTGCGCGACCCGGCTCAGGGGGCGCAACTCGCACAGGCCGCCCACGCGCGGGTGCGTGACGAGTTCAATCTGGAGCGCAACGTGCGAACGCTTGCCGCGTGCCTTGAGGAGGTGGCAGCTTGGTGAGCACAGTCGACGTGGTCGTTGTAGGTGCGGGTCCGGCAGGCTCCACACTCGCCCGTCGCCTTGCCGGAGCCGGGCGCGAGGTCCTTCTCATCGACCGGGAGGCATTCCCCAGGACCAAGGTTTGCGCAGGCGGGGTTCCGTTGCGCGCGCAGAACGCACTCGGCGTGGACATTCAGCCTGCCGTGCGGACCACGGTGCGCCGGGTAATGCTGCGTGGGCACCGACAGCGCATCGTGCTCGATGGCGCAGACGTCTCGTACGTAACCGATCGCGCGACCCTGGACGCGCGGCTTGTCCAGGCCGCGACTACATCGGGCGCGCGCTTTCGCGACCGCTGCGCGCTCACCGACTTGACGCGTCACAGGCAGGCGTGGCTCGTGCACACCGACCGAGAAGGGGCCATACGGGCGCGAATCGTGTGCGCCTGCGACGGAGCGCTGAGCCGTACGGCCCGCCGGGCCGGTCTGGGCCGGCTTCGCACCGGGATCGCGATCCAGAGGATTGTACCTGCGGGTTCCGCGGAGGCGGTGCATGATCCGCCCACCACCGTGTTTCATCTGACCTGCGTCCGCGCCGGATACGGTTGGGCGTTTCCCCGAGGCGAGGAGACGCTCATTGGCGTGGGAACGGCGCGATGGCCTGCCCCGGACCTGCGAGCCCGGCTGAGGCACTTGCACAGATCCTTGGGCCTGCCTGGGGATCGACAGGGCATCCCCGTTCGCGGGGCGGCGCTTCCCTTCTTCACCGAGCCGCGGCCCTGGTATGCGCGCGAAGGGCTGTACCTGGTCGGCGACGCGGCCGGGCTGGCCGACCCGCTGACCGGCGAGGGCATCTACTACGCCGCGCACAGCGCCAAGCTGGCGGCGGAAGCCATCCTGGACGGCGGCGAGAGCCAGTACAATGCGCGACTGCGAGAGTCAGTCGTCGCTGAGCTCATGGTCGCGGCGCGATATGCGCGGCGGCTTCACCGGATGCCCGCCGCGCTTGTGGACATGCTGTTGCATACCGAACGGTTCGTTCGGTATGCGTGGCGCTTCAGCGACCTATTGGCCGGACGAACGACCTACCGCAACCTCTACCAGGCTATGCACGGGGGCCGCCGCCTGCGCGTACCTGGCTGACCGATCGCCCTGGCCATAGCCCCCGACCTACTCCGTCCAGGGCGGGGCCTCTGGCAGCGCGCGATCCAGCTCCGCGGCAAGCTCGGCCTCGTAGCTGCCCGCATAGGTCCCGGCGAAGAACCGCTCCAGCGCTTCCTCGTGGAACCGCTTCCAGCTTTCCTCTTCGCGTCCGGGCAGGACGGGGTAGAAGAGCGCATCATTGGCCTTTGCGGCCTTCATGTCCCCGTACGCGTCGCCGATCATCAGGGTCTTTTCCGGCGGATACTTGTCCTTGGCCGCGTACTCGATGTGTTCGCTCTTCTTTCCGCACTCCTGCCCCGCGATGGCGCGCACGAACTTCGACAGGTCGTGCAGCTTCCATTCTCGTTCCAGGGCCTCGATCGGGGTCTGGCTGACCACGATCATGTCCGCGCGCGGCGCGCCCTTCTCCAGGGCCTCGCGCACGCCGGGGAAAGGCGGAACGTGGCGCACGATCCGACGCACGGTTTCGTTGATCGCACGGGACCAGTCGAGGCATCGTTCCAACTCGGCGTCGCCGGTGCGCTCAACCTCCGAGCCCAGCGCAGGCTCGCCCAGGGCGGTCTCGCGCTCGACCCAGGATCGAAGCGACGGCAGGTGCGGAATCTCCACGTGGCGCGCCAGCACCTCGGGCCGTTCTCGCAGGCAATCGAGCACCTGCAAGAGCGCCAGGAAGCGGTTGCAACCCCGGCTCTTGCCGTACAGGTTCACGAAGTCCCAGGCCTCGCGCGCGTACTTGCTCACCGCCTCCAGGTTCCACTTCCAGATCGTGGTCGGGCAGAAGCACTCCTTGTGCTTCGGTTCCATGGTGTCGAACGCGCACCCGTCCGAATCGATGCCGATAAAGAACTCCTTCTCCGGACGAAGGTCCTTGAGACTCTGCGCGGTCGTACTCATGCGGCATTCCCTTCCTCTGCTTTCCTCGCCCACTAGGCGCCCATGCTGCAGGCGCATGTCCGATTACACGCCGCTGAATGCGGCGAATCCTCCGTCCACCGGGACCACGGTCCCGGTCACGAACCGCGCCCCGGGGCCGACCAACCACACCAGAGAGCTGACAAGGTCCGCGGGCTCGCCGTAGCGGCGCATCGGCGTATGGTCGATGATCGTCTGTCCGCGCGGTGTGGGCTGTTCGGTCGCTTCGTCAAGGAGCAGGAACCGATTCTGCGCAGTGAGGAAGAATCCGGGGGCAATGGCGTTGACGCGCACGTTCGCCGGGGCGAAATGCACGGAGAGCCACTGGGTGAAGTTGCTCACTGCGGCCTTGGCCGCGCTGTAGGCCGGGATCTTGGTCAAGGGCGTAAATGCGTTCATGCTCGAGATATTGATGATGTTCCCCGAATCCTCGTCCACCATCGGCTTTCCGAAGACCTGGGTCACGAGCAGCGTGCCCAGGAAGTTCAGGTTGAACACGAATTGCACCCCGTCGCCGGACAGGTCGAAAAAGGTGGGGTCGACCTGGTCGGCCACGCTCGTGCCGCCGGTTGTGGCGGTCTTGTGATTGCCCCCGGCCCCGTTGATCAGGATGTCGATGCGCCCCCAATCCTCAAGAATTGCGTCGCGCGCACGCACGAGGCTCTCGGTCTCGAGTACGTCCCCCTCGAGCCCTTTGGCCGTGCCGCCAGCATGAGTGATCTCGCCGGCCACGCCTTCGGCCGCCTTCTTCTCCAGGTCCAGGATCGCGACCTTGGCCCCGAGTGCGGCCAGGGCTCGCGCCATCTCTCCGCAGAGCACGCCGCCGCCGCCGGTGATCACGGCCACGCGGTCCTTGATCCCGAAGAGACCTTCCAGGCTGTAGTCGGTCATGACACCTCCTTGTACGCCGCGCGAACCGTAGAGTGCCGGCCTCCACTCGTGTCGAGCGCCCTATCCTAGGTGCAACTCCAACAAATGCAAGACAACGGTCGCTTGATTTCATCCAACTACATGGCGGCAGACAACTTGCGACTACCGTGGAGATAGTCGGAGCTATCCGAAGCACCTACCTCAGCTTGTTCCGTAAAAACTCCACCGCATTAGCGATGTCTCGGGCCGGGTTCTCCCCCACCTCCCGCTCGATCGTGAGATAACCCCGGAAGCCCTGCGCCTCCAGCGCGTCGAGGTATGCCTCCCAATCCACGTCGCCCTCGCCCAGCGGCGTCTCTTCGAAAAGCGTGCCCAGGTCCAAGCCCTCGATGCCGCCCTCCGCAAAGGCGTTGTACACCTCCACGGGGTCGCACGGCCGCAGCTGACGCCCGTCCTTTGCGTGCGTGTGCACAATGTGCGCCCCCAACGTGCGCACGGCCGACACCGGATCGTCGGCCACGACCATCACCAGATTCGCGGGGTCAAGATTCACCCCTACGCCCGGGCTGTCCACTTCGGCCAGGAATTCTGCCAGGCGCGCGGCCGTCTCCGGCCCGGTCTCGATAGCAAAGGTCACGCCTCGTTGGGTCGCGTACGCGCCCAGTTCTCGGCAGGCCGACGCCTGCGCTCGCCGAAACGGATGATCTCGATCCTCGCGGACCGCGCCGATGTGGGTGGTCACCACCGACGTGCCCAGGTCCGCGGCCAGGTCTACGATGGCCTTGGACCGCTCGATCTTGCAGGGATTTTCGGCCTCGCGCTCGAACCCATGACCGCCTAGATCGCCGCACAGCGCCGCGATCTCCAGGCCCAGGTCCGCGCACAGGTCGCGGAACTCCTCGCGCGCCTGGGCATCCATGGTCTCCGGGGCCGCACCTCCGGAGACCGTGTACAATTGGATGCCCTGTGCGCCCACCTCTTTGGCCTTGCGCACGCCTTCCTGCACAGACCTACGGAACGAGTCGGTCATCACCCCGATCTTGAACGGTCGCATGTGCCGTCTCCCCACCATCTTGTGCTCTGGTGCCAAGCGCACCCCCATTTCAGTCTTGCGGCCTCCGGGGCACGCGCTGCACAACCGCGCGACTCTCATGGTAGCCGTTACGGCGGACACGTGCAATCGAAAAGCACGCCGACGAAAGCCGTTGACTTTCCACCAGCGCCGGTTACCGTATTGCCTAATTGCAGCACGATCTGATGTGGCCCTGTGCTTCGGAGGCCGGCGTTGGCCTCTCGCCAGGCAAACATCGGCATGGATGGGGACCCCCATGTCTCGACCCAGCTTAGGCATCGGCATTGTCGGCGCGGGGACCGTCGGCGCCGGGGTGATTGAACTCCTGACTGAGCGCGCCGCGCTCCTGCAGGAGCGCGCGGGCATCGCCTTGGAGATCGCGCGCGCTGCGGACATTGACCAGAGCCGACTGCAGGCACTCGGCCTCCCCAAAGACCGCATCTCGTCGCGCGCCGACGCGGTGATCGCCGACCCCAATGTAGACCTGGTAATCGAGCTTATCGGAGGCACGGACGCGGCCTACGACTTGGTGGCCGCAGGCCTGAAGGCCGGCAAACCGATCGTCTCGGCGAACAAGGCCCTGCTGGCCGAACGCGGGCAGGGACTCTTTCAGCTCGCTGCCGAACAGCAGGTCCCGCTTCGCTTCGAGGCGGCCGTTTGCGGCGCCATCCCCATTATCCGCGCGCTGCGCGACGGGCTCGTGGCCGACCGCATCGAGCGCCTGCTCGGGATCGTGAACGGCACATGCAACTACGTGCTTACACGCATGTACGAACAAGGCCAGAACTACGCCGAGGCCCTGGCCGAGGCCCAGCGCCACGGGTATGCGGAGGCGGACCCGACCTTCGACGTGGAGGGGTACGACTCCGCACATAAGCTCACTCTCCTCTCTGCGCTTGCCTTCGACACACAGGTCCCCTACCGGGACGTGCGAGTGGAAGGGATCAGCCACCTTGCGCCCCAGGACGTGGCCATCGCCGCGGAAATGGACTACGTCGTTAAGCTACTCGCCGTGGCGCGTCCCGTCGAGGACCGGCTCTTCCTGAGCGTCCACCCGTCCCTTCTCCCGACCGGGCATCCGTTGGCGAATGTGTCGGGCACCATGAACGCGGTGGCTCTGCACAGCGACGCAGCGGGTGAGGCCATGTACTACGGCCGGGGCGCCGGGGCCCTGCCCACGGCGAGTGCGGTCCTGAGCGACGTGGTGGAGATCGCTCGCGCCAAGGCGAGCGGCCGCCCGCCCGCGCCCTGGGTCCCAAAGGCGGCCCACCGATACGCCCTGGCCGCCGGCGAGGACTATATCTGCCGCTACTACCTGCGCGCCACGGTGGTGGACCGCTTCGGAGTGCTCGGGGCCATCGCCACGATCCTCGGGCACCACAAGGTGAGCATCGCGAGCGTCGTCCAGAAAGACGTAGTGCGGTCCAGCGCGGAGGAGGACTCGGTGCCTATCGTCATCCTAACGCACGCCGCCCGAGAGGGCGACCTGCGCGGCGCGCTGGCCGAGGTGGATCGACTGGACGTCGTCACCGAGCCCACCGCCGTCTTGCGCATCGAAGAATGACTGCTCCGCTTTCGAACATCACGAAGGAAATCCAGTGCGCTACGCACTCGTGATTCCGGATGGCGCCGCCGATCGGCCGATCCCGGAGCTTGACGATCAGACCCCGCTCGAAGCGGCGCGCATGCCCGCGCTGGCTCGCTTGGCCCGAGAGGGCGAGGTTCTGTCCGCGGCGACCGTGCCCGAGGGCTTTGCGCCCGGTTCGGACGTGGCCTGCCTGTCCGTTCTCGGGTACGATCCGGCCACCTGCTACACGGGGAGGGCGCCCCTGGAAGCGGCCGCCATGGGCCTGACGCTCGCGGACGACCAAGCCGTGTACCGCGCGAATACGGTCACCGTCGAGGGCGACCGCATGCGCGATTACTCCGCTGGACATATCGACACCGAACAGGGCCGCGAGGTGATCGAATACCTTGCCGAGCACCTGGACATCCCCGGCGCGAAGCTGTACGCGGGCGTGGGGTATCGACACCTATGCGTGGTCGACGGAGCGTCCGGCCGCGTGGGCGAGACCACACCGCCGCATGACATCCTTGACGAACAGATAGGCGAGCACTTGCCGCGCGGCGGAGTGGCCCCGCTTCTCGTGCGCATTATGGACCGCACGCAATCCCTGTTGGCGGACTGTCCGATCAACCGAGAGCGCCTCGCCGCAGGCAAGCCCCCGGTCACCCAGCTCTGGCTGTGGGGTGGAGGCGTGACGCCTTCGCTCCCTTCCTATGCGGACCGATATGGCCTGCGCGGAGGGCTCATCAGCGCCGTGGACCTGTTGCGCGGCATCGCGACCCTGGCCGGCCTGGAGGTCGTGCCCGTGCCCGGGGCCACCGGATACTTCGACACGGACTACGCGGGCAAGGGGCGCGCCGCGCTCGACTGTCTGGCCCGGTCCGAGTTCGTGGCCGTGCACGTGGAGGCCCCGGACGAAGCGGGCCACATCGCTGACGCGCAAGCCAAGGCCCAGGCCCTGGAGCAGATCGACCGGCACATCCTGACCCCTTTGGTCGAAGAGGCGCGCCGAGCGGGCGACCTGCGCATGCTCGTCATGCCGGACCACCCGACCCCCGTCTGCGTGCGTACCCATACCGCTGAGCCGGTGCCTGCTTGTCTGTGGGGACCTGGCTTGACTGCCTCCGGACCAGCGTTGTTCTCAGAGCGTGCGATCAAGGACCTCGGCCCCGTGGCCGGGCACACGCTCGTCGGACGCCTCACCAGCCGGACCATGGAGGGCTAGGCCATGTGCACAGAGGCCGAGCGCCTACAGCTCGTGGACTTTCACGGCCGACCGACCGGTGCGGCCCCGCGCCCGGCTTGCCACCAGAACCCCGGACTGGTGCACCACGTCGTCCATGTCGTGGTGCGCAACCATGCGAGGAATATGCTCCTTCAGTTTCGCCACCCGGACAAGGACCTGTATCCCAACCGATGGGACACCGCTGTCGGCGGACACGTGCAGGCGGGCGAGTCTCTGCGCGACGCCCTGCACCGAGAACTTGCCGAAGAGCTCGGAGTAGCGGTCCCGAATCAGGGCTTGGAGCACGCCTATGCGTATCTCCACGGATCTGATCGCGAGACCGAGTATGTGGACACATGCAGCCTGGTCCTGGACGGCCCGTTCCGGCCCGACCCCACGGAGGTCAAGGCACTTCGCTTCTGGTCACTCGGCGCGATTCGCGCGCATCTGGGCACTGGCGTGTTCACGCCCAATTTCGAAGACGAATTCTCGCGGTTCATGGCATGGCTGCAAGCGCGCGAGGGCCCCGGACGCGCACACGGACAAGGAGAAGAGCATGGACCTCGGTGACTATCTGCCGATTCTCATGTTCGCCGTGTTCTTTGGCATCGCGGGCGTGGGAATCCTGATCGCGGTCCTGCGCGAACGCAAACGTCGCGAGGCCTGGTGCGGCTTCGCCTCGGAGACCGGGTTTGTGTACACCCAGGAGGACCGGGCCTTCGGCCAGGCGCTCGGCTTTGATCTGTTCCAGCGCGGGCACAGGCGCCGAGCCCGCAATGTCCTCAGCGGAGAGGCGCAGGGCACGCGTGTCGCTCTTGCTGATTATCAGTACACCACGGGCGGAGGGAAGAACAGCAGCACACATCGTCGGTCCGTGGTGGTCCTGGAGTCCGAAGGCCTGGACCTGCCGCGCTTCGCGGTCCGGCCGGAGCATTTCTTCGACCGCTTCGCCGAGCTTGTGGGTATGGACGACATCGACTTCGACGAGGATCCGGACTTCTCGTCCGCCTATCTCCTGAAGGGTGAGGATGAGGAAAGCGTGCGCCAAACCTTTGGCCCACCGGTGCGGGCGCACTTGGTGGCGAACGCCAAGCAGTTCCGCAAGCAGGGTCTGTACGTCGAAGGAGCCAGCCAAGCGCTGCTGGTGAGCACCCAGCGCCGAGTGCGTCCAGCGGAGGCCACGGCGCTCATCGAGACGGCTTTCACTCTCCTGGCGCTCTGGACGCATACCTGACGAGGACGAACCGGTGCGAGTGAAGCTCGCGCGCACGGCCGGCTTCTGCATGGGCGTGCGCCGCGCCATGGACATCGCGCAAGAAGCGGCGGCCGAGGGCGGCGGGCCGATCTACACGCACGGGCCGCTCGTGCACAATCGCCAGGCCGTGGAGGTGCTCGCCGACCGAGGCGTGCGTCCGGCCGACCATCCGGAGGACCTTCCGCCCGGGCGGCTCGTCACGCGCGCACACGGCATCCCCCCGGCGGAGCGCGACCGCCTGCAAGCGCGTGGATTCACCTGCATCGACGCCACCTGCCCCCACGTGCTCCAGAGCCAGCGACGCATCGAGCGCGCTGAGCGCGACAATCTGGAGATTGTGCTGGTCGGCGACCGAGACCACGCCGAGGTGATCGGGCTCGCCGGCCATGTGGAGCGCCCCGTCCACATCATCAGCACGCCCGAGGAAGCCCGGAACCTGCCGATCGAGGGACGATTCATCGTACTGGCCCAGACCACTTTCAATGCCGCGACCTATGAGCAAGTCTCCGAGATCCTGCGCCAGCGCTACCCGGACACAGCCATTGTGTACGATTCCATCTGCCGCGCCACGGAGGAGCGCCAGGCCGAGGCGCGCGACCTGGCGCAGGCATGCGACGCCATGGTGGTGGTGGGGGGCCGCCACAGTGCGAACACGCGCCGTCTCGCCGAGGTGGCCGCCGAGTCGGGCAAGCCGGTCTTCCACGTGGAGACCGCCGACGAGCTCGACGTCGACGCCCTCAAGCACTTCCGCGAGGTGGGCGTGACCGCCGGAGCGTCGACGCCCGGCTGGGTGACGCAAGCGGTCATTCACCGGCTCCAGACCGTGGCCGCCCACGGGCTGCGCCCTCGGCTGGCCCATCTCGTCGGCCTGGCGGTCAAGAGCTACCTCCTGACCGCGATCGGCGCGGCCTGTCTGACCCACCTGATCACTCGACTCCTCCGCGTGCATCCGGTGCCCTGGGAGGCGTTCTTCATCGTATTCGCGTACGTGTTCACCGCGCATACCATGAACCGCCGCTTCTCCGCGCCTCCCTCGGCCGGCGAGCTGCCGCCGTTCGACGCCTTCTTTGCAGCGCATCGCCTCGGTCTGTATGCATTGAGCGCGGCACTGGCCCTCTCCAGTTTGTTGCTGGCCGCAACGACCAGCCGTGCGGTGCTGATCTTGCTCGGGCTCGCATATCTGGGAGGGATCGCGTATGCCATGCCTCTGTTGCCCAGAGGATTTCGCCGCCGCAGGCTCAAGGACATTCCCGCGTCCAAGGACCTGTTCACCGCGGTAGCCTGGGCCGTGGTGGTCGTCGGCGTGCCCGCCCTGCCCGTCCTGGTGACTTCCGGTCGGCCCGGCGCCTTGCCGCTTCTGGGAGCCGGGCTGCTCGTGTTCCTGCTCGTATTCGGCAAGACGGTGGCGCAGGACCTGCGAGACACGGAAGGCGACCGGCTCATCGGGTCCGAGACCCTGCCCGTGTTCATCGGAACCCACCGGACCCTGCGCCTGCTCTACGCGCTCCAGGGGCTCGCGCTCGTTCTGTTGCTTGCCCTAGTGGTCTCGGGCGCGTTCCCGACCGCGGGCCTGTTCGTCGCCGTGCTGCCGGCCTACGCGACCCTGTACCTGCGGCTCTTTCCCAAGGGGCTGCTCACCGAGGAGGTTCGCTGCCAGGCGCTCCTGGACGGGCAGCTTCTGGTGGCCGGGCTCCTGTCCGTGCTCTGGGGCCTTGCGCCAACGTACGGCTAACGAACCTCGGAGGCCCGCATGGCTGTACTCATCGGGGTTGACGAGGCCGGAGTCGGCCCGCGGCTGGGCCCCATGGTCGTGGCCGCGGTTGCCCTGCGCACGCCCGAATCCTGTCAACCTCGCGAGCCGTGGCGCGTACTGCGACGCGTGGTCCGCCGCCGCCACAGCCGACGCGATCCTCGCCCTGCCGTGGGCGACAGCAAAGAGGTCTACGCCGCCGGCGGCCTGCACGCGCTGGACCGCACGGTCCGCGCGTTTGTCAATGCCGCAGCCGGGCCGGAAACTGGCCCGGTGGCCCTGTCCACGCTTGCGGAGGTCCTCGACCATCTCGCAGACGAGCCTGCATCTCTGCCCTGCTCCGCCTACCCGTGGTACGCCCTTGATGGAATGGACCCCTGCGCCGGCCTCCAAGCGCACGAGGACTGCCCGCATGTGACCGGTCGGAAGTTGCAGCGCACGCTGAGGAGGCGCGCGGTTGAGCTCGTCGCTTTGCGAGCCCGGCCCGTGCTCGTCGGCGAGTTCAATCGTCACGTGGCGCACGGCCACAACAAGGGCGCTCTGCTTCTGCACCAGACCGAGACGTTGCTGGGCCGCGTCTTGTCGACATGTGCGAACGAGCCCGTCCTCATTACCCTGGATCGGCAGGGCGGGCGCAAGTTCTATGTCCCTATGCTCACGCGGCTCTTCCCGGGCGTATGGCTGGACACGATTCAGGAGGACGATCGGGCCAGCGTGTACCGCGTGCGCCGGCCTGAAGCGCCCGTAGAGGTTCGCGTCGAAGTCCGCGCCGAGCAGCGGGCGTTCTGCGTCGCCCTGGCGAGCATCCTGGCCAAGTACACGCGCGAGCGGTTCATGTCTCGCCTAAACGCATTCTTCAGCGCGCAAGTGCCCGACCTCCGGCCCACGGCCGGGTATGCGGGCGATGCCCCGCGCTTTCTGCGGATCATCCGCCCTGTCCTGCGGCAGTTGGGCATCCCCGAGACACTGCTTGTGCGGTCGTGCTGAGGCGTCCCTTGCTCAGTAGGTCACGGTGACCGTTCGGACTCCGGGCACGGCAGCGAGCGTCTCCTGCGAGTCGGCCGCCCCACCCGGACGGCGGACCTTCATGCACACCTGCTTGCCTCGATACAGAGTTTGCAGCATCGGGCCGAGCTCGAACGGACTGCGGATGCGCACTCCGTCCAGTTCCATGAGGATGTCTCCACCGCGCAGCCCCGCCCGAAACTCTCGGCTAGTGGGAGAAAGCGAAGCGAGCTTCACGCCCGCCACGGCCTCGCCCGCTTTGCCGGGTGCCGCTCGTAGGCTGACGTGCACAGGCTCCAGCCGAGCGTCGCGGTCCAGAGGCCGGATCGGTTCGACACGACGATCGAGATACAGCACGTACTTGCGCAGAACTTCGTACGCTTGCACGTACCGGCTCGGATGAAGGTGGCGCCCGTCGTCGCGCGGCGTGTTGATGAACGACAGGTCACGACCGGATAGGCTGTGAATCGTGACCGCCGGAATGCCGGCACGCGAGAAGCTGAAGCTGTCCGCCATATAGCCGAACAGGACCAGGCGTTCGTTTGCCGCGTCATGGGGCCCGCTCACCGCTCGAAAGGCCTGCTCCAGATCATCCGCGCTCGCGTTCGCCCAGGTCCGCAGCTGGCCCACCCCCAGGCACTCCAGGTTGATCATCGCACGAATCCGGCATGGGAGCGTCGAACGCTCCCGCAGGAATGCTTGTGACCCATGCAGGCCGTGCTCTTCGCACCCGAACCCCACGAAGATCACGGTGTGCGTCAGGTCTGCGTGGGCGAGCCCTCGGTACAGCGCGGCAAGCATCACGCAACTGGACCAGTTGTCCACGATGCCCGGGCTGTCCTTGGTCGCGTCCGTGTGAGCACCCAGGATCAGGCACGGGGCATCCGGGTCGGACCCCTCTAATTCCACGACCAGGTTCTGATACCCGCGCCCCTGCCACTGGAACGGCTGGTAGCGTAGGTCTGCAGGCGGGGCCGAGGCCCGGAAGAGCTCGGCCAATCTATCCAGACGCTCTACGTCTCGCGCAGGGGGGTCGGCCACTTCGCCCAACACCTCTCGGATCTGGCGCGGCGGGCCCCCGTAGTCGTTGGCGTAGCAGGTTCCTGTCGCGGCAAGCCACAGCGCCCCCGCTGCTGCCAAGACCGTCCATCGATGCATCTTCTGGTCTCCGCCGTTCCCCCGTATTGCGGTTCGCACCCCAACACCTATGTATCCGGTCGAGGTTGCCGAATCAAGAGCCCCGTCCTGCTTTCCTCTCGCGGGGCTGCAAAGATCGACCCTTTCTAGCCATATCGACCAGACTCGTCAAGGCGTTCACGCTGTTTTCTATGCTCTATGGGCCCGGACCGCCCGAGAGCCCTTTTCAGTTGACATGTCCTTCCTCCGCAACTACACTCCGAAAAACACGTTGCATCGTTGCGTTAGAAAGGCATTCCGATGGAAGAACCAGGCGCTGTGGACCTGGACGAATTGCGCCGACAGATCGATTCCTGCGACGAGCAGCTCGTCCGCCTGATCAACGAGCGGGCACGGATCGCCCTGAAGGTTGGTGCGCTCAAGTCCCAGACCGGGGAGCCCGTGTATGCTCCGCACAGAGAGCAGCAGGTCTACGAGCGCGTGACCGCGCTGAACAGGGGGCCCTTGTCCGAGCGGACCATCCGCGCGATATACCGCGAGATCATGAGCGGCACCATCGCGCTGGAGGCGCCAACGCGGGTGAGCTATCTTGGGCCCCCGGGCACCTTCAGTTACATGGCCGCCCTACAGAAGTTCGGCGCATCGATCGAATATCATGCCGCTCGCGAGATCCGAGACGTGTTCCTGGCCGTCAGCCGCGAACACGCCGACTACGGCATCGTGCCCATCGAGAACTCGACCGAGGGGAGCGTCACCCAGACCACGGACATGTTCATGACCACCGACCTCTCGATCTGCAGCGAGGCGTACGTGGAGATCCATCAGAACCTGCTGGCCAAAGGGCAGCTGGACCAGATCCGCCAGATCGCCAGCCATCCCCAGCCCCTGGCCCAGTGCCGAGAGTGGCTCAATGCCAATCTGGCCCATGCCGAGGTGATCGAGACGGTGAGCACCGCTGCAGCCGCCCAGCTGGCGGCCAGCGACCCCACGGTGGCCGCCATCGCCAGCGAGGCCGCGGCCACGATCTACGACCTGCATGTCCTGGAGCCATGCATTGAGGACCGTGCGGACAACGTCACCCGCTTTGTGGTGCTGGCCCACAGCTTCGGGAAGCCCACCGGGCAGGATCGCACCAGCATCATGTTCAGCGTACCCCACCGCGCGGGCAGCCTGGCCGATGCCCTGCAGGCCTGCAAGGACCACGGGATCAACCTCACGCGCATCGAGAGCCGCCCCGCGCGCAAGCGGGCGTGGGAGTACTCGTTCTTTATCGACTTGGAAGGACACGCTGAAGACCCGCAAGTCGCCCGCGGCCTGGAGGCCCTGCGCCACCGGACTCACGACCTCGTGGTATTGGGCAGCTACCCGCGCGCCGAGCGCATCCGTCCCGTGCCCAGGGAGGCCTCGTCATGATCATCATCATGCGCCCCGGCGCGGAAGAAGCGCAAATCGAACGCGTGATCGACCGAGTACGCGCCGCGGGACTGGACGTCCACGTCTCCCGCGGGGTGGAGCGCACGATCATCGGCGTCAAGGGCGCCAGCCACGAGGTGCGCACCGAGCCCTTCGCCCTGATGCCCGGCGTGGATGATGTTCTGCGCGTGCTCAAGCCCTACAAGCTCGCCGCGCGCGAGTTCCACGCCGAGCCCTCTACCGTGAATGTCCGAGGAACCGTGTTCGGCGGCAAGGATATCGTGATGGTCGCCGGCCCTTGCTCCATCGAGGGGGAACAGACTCTGCGCGAAATCGCGGGCGTCGTGAGGCATGCGGGCGCCAAGGGACTGCGCGGAGGTGCGTTCAAGCCGCGCAGCAGTCCGTATAGCTTTCAAGGGATGGGAGAAGACGGACTGCGGATCATGCGCCAGGTGGCCGATGAACTGGACTTGCTCGTGCAAACGGAGGCAATCAACAGCCGCTCACTGGAACTCGTGGTCCAGTACGCGGACATCGTTCAGATCGGCGCGCGCAACATGCAGAACTACGAGCTGCTCAAAGAGGTCGGCGCGACCCGGGTGCCCGTTGTGCTCAAGCGAGGCATGGCCGCGAGCCTGGAAGACCTGCTCCTTTCGGCCGAATACGTGCTCCACGGCGGCAACGAGCAGGTGATCCTGTGCGAGCGCGGCATCCGCACCTTTGAGACCTCTACCCGCAATACGCTGGACCTGTCGGCCGTGCCCGCGCTCAAAGAGCTCACGCATCTGCCGGTGATGGTCGACCCCTCTCACGCGTCCGGGCATCGCGAGTACGTGCCGTCTCTTGCGCTCGCCGCGGTGGCCGCCGGTTGCGACGCCCTTCTGGTGGAGGTGCATAGCCATCCGGACGAGGCAAAGAGCGACGGTGCCCAGTCTCTGTTGCCCGACGACTTCGCGGACCTGATGTACCGAGTCCGTGCCGTGGCCCGGGCAGTCGGACGGTCGGTCTGAGACCTGAGGCAGATGCGAGACGAACCTTCCCGCAAGGAGAACGTTATGCGCAAGCCGTTCCTGGCAGGCAACTGGAAGATGAACAAGACCGTGGACGAGGCCCTGGCCTACGCCGAGTCGTTCCTGCCCCAGGTCGAGGGCGTTGACCAGGTGGATATCGCGTTGTGTCCGCCCTTCCCCGCCCTGCGCCCACTCGCGCAGGCGTGTGGCGGATCCAACGTGGCCGTGGGCGCCCAGAACTGCCACTGGGAAGAGGCCGGCGCCTACACTGGCGAGGTGGCCGCGCGCATGATCCGCGCCGCGGGATGCGAACACGTTATCCTCGGCCACTCGGAACGGCGCCAGTATTTCGGCGAGACGAATGAAACCGTGTCCATGCGGCTCCAGGCCGCGCTCGACGCGGGGCTCGCCCCGATCGTGTGCATTGGCGAAACCTTGGAAGAGCGCGAAGCAGGCAAGACCCAGCGCGTCGTGGAAGACCACCTGCGCGGAGGCCTGGCCCGCCTGGGTCCCGAGCACATGGGGACCGTCACTCTCGCCTATGAGCCCGTATGGGCCATCGGCACGGGTAAGACCGCGACGCCCGAGCAAGCCCAGGAGGTGCACGCCTTCTGCCGATCCGTGCTCGCGGATCTCTTCGGCCAGAAGATCGCGCACGCCACGCGGATCCAGTACGGCGGCAGCGTCAAGCCCGGGAACGTGAAGGATCTCATGGCCCAACCCGACATTGATGGAGCGCTGGTTGGCGGCGCAAGCCTGGATCCGGAGTCCTTCGCTGCGATCGTCCGGTTCTGACCGACTACGTCCCAGGGCGATTTCTCTTGCGAGACGGGCTCGCGCGGTGTAACGTGAAGCCCTGCGGACGCGCATGGCGCCCTGCGGATTGGATGGACCAACGAGAGGACTTGCCCGTGACTGTTGTGTTGGCGATTCTGTTCGGATTCGTGGCCTTTTGCATCGTGGCCCTGGTGCTCCTGCAGGAGAGCAAAGGAGGCGGCATCAGCGCCATGGGCGTGCCCGGGATGGACAGCATCATGGGCGCACGCAACCCCCTGCGTAAGCTAACCGTCATTTTTGCGCTTCTGTTCCTGGTGCTGGTAATCGTCCTGGGGGTCACCATCAACATGGCCAAGGAAGAGGCCTTCCCCGAGGGCGTGCCTGAGGCGCCGGAGGCGCCCGAAGAGCCCCAAGCCCCCGCGCCTGCCACGCAGGCCCCGCCCGCCGAGATGCCGCCTTCCGTTCCCCTGGAAGGAGCCGGCCCCCTTTTGCCGGCCAGTCCGGAGACTGAAACGCCTCTCGCACCACCCGCAGCGACCGAGGAACCCGAGTAGCGGACAACGTCGCCGCGCCGGAGGTGAACCGTGTCTGCGAAGAACGACGCCTTTATCCGCATCAATGCGGTCTGCCCCATCTGCCAGCGGGAAGCGACCCACCGGTACGTTAAGAGCAAGATGTTTACGCCCACGGAGGTCGAGGACGACCGGTTCGTGCGCAAGTATCGGGTCGAAGTCCCGGCGTTTCAGAACCTTCGACCCGAGTACTACCACGTGTGGCACTGTCCTCATTGTCATTTCTGCGACGAGAAGGAGATCTTTCGAGGAGAGGACGACGCCGGCGGCAAGCTCGAGATCCTGCGCGAGAAGCTGCTCGTGGACTCTCGCCGGCCGGACAGCTTGATCACACGGCTGGGCACCACCATCGACATGCAGGCCGAGTTCGTCACCTGGAGCTCCACCCTGGCCGCGCATATCGTGGCCGTGTACATCCAGGGCCTGCTCACTCCCCATATGCGGCAGAACGGCAGGCTGGCCCGTCTGTACTTGCGCTGCGCCTGGCTCTACCGAGAGAAGAATGATCCCGAGATATCCGGCGGACGTGTGGCACCCGAGCCGGAGCTCCAGCAGGTTCTGGACGAACTCAAGTCCGAATGGCCGGACGGTCCGGTGGACGAGGAGCGCTCGATACGCAAGGCCATCGAGTACTTCAAACTCGACCTGGATACTGCAGGGCGCGGCGACCGCATTCGTCAGGAGATCTCCATTATGTTCCTGTTGGTCAGCCTGTACCTGCGCCTGGACGAAAAGCGCGCCGCCATGGGCTATGTTCGGGCCATTTTCCAGCAGGCCACTCAGCGCCGCCACTCGAGCCAGCGAGCCCTGGACGGCGCGGGGCGCCGCTCGAACATCAGCTCCCAGCAGATTGAGCGGCTTAAGACCCTGGTGCAATGGCTCAACAACACGATCGAGCGGACCGTGGCCTTGTCGGATCGTCTTACGGAGCTCATCTTCGCCGACGAGTATCCCCGAGCCCGCGAGATCGTACTGAGCATGGACAATCCCACGCCGGAAGGCATCCTGGAGCGGCTGCGCTCCGAGGGCTTCTACGAAGGCACGTCTCGGCGGGTTTCGCAGCTCTTCAAAAAGAAGTTGCTCGAGACCGAGCTCGAGCACCTGGACGAAGCCGAAGCCACCGCCGAAGCCGAAGCGCAGCAGCAGCAGTCCCGCGGGTTCTTCAAGCGCATTCTCAACATGCTCAAAGAGGGTTCGCAGTCATGAACCACTCGCTGCACAGCATGACGGGCTTCGGCACCGCTGTCTCGGAAGACAACGCCTTGCGCGTGCGCGTGGACGTACGCACGGTCAACCATCGCAGCCTGCGGATGTCGGTGCGCTGTCGGGGGCCTCTGGGCGCCGTGGAGAAGCGCGTGCGAGACGCATTGGCCGCCTTCGTGCACCGCGGGCAGGCGGACATAACGATCACGATCTGCCGTCTAGGTTTCTCGCCGGACGCGATCGTCAACGGCCCGCTCGCCAAGAGCGCGGTCGACGCGTTGCGCACGGCGGCGCGAGACCTGGACCTTGACGGAGGCCTGACCGTCTCCGACCTCTTGCAGGTGCCCGGTCTCTTCGCCCTCGGGTCCGATGAGGGCCTCAGCGAAGCCGATTGGCCGCTCCTGCGCGCGCCTTTGGAGGAGGCGATTGCGCAGGTCGTGGCCATGCGCGAGTCCGAGGGCAGTGCGGCCGCGGCCGTGCTCGCCGAGCACGCCGGTCAGGTCCGCGCGTTCGCCCGGCTCGCGCGCAGTGAAACGGACGCGGTGGTGGACCGCGTCCGCCGCCGGCTGCACGACCGGCTGCAAGAGATCTGTCCGGCGGGGCCGACCGCCGCCGACCAACAGGCTATCGAGCGCGAAACGGTCCTGTACGCCGACCGCGCGGACATCACCGAGGAGCTCGACCGGCTGGACAGCCACCTCGCACAATTCGAGGACACCATCGTGCAGGGCGGAGAGGCAGGCAAGCGCCTGGACTTCCTGGCGCAGGAGATGCTGCGGGAAGTGAACACCATCGCCAGCAAGGCCAGCGGCACGGCCATTGCCGCGCAGTCGATAAACGCCAAGCTCGCCGTGGAAAAGATCAAGGAACAGACCGCCAACGTCGAATAGTCCGGAGGCGCATCCATGGTCGGCGCGTCTGCGCGAGATGTGGGCTTTCTGCTCGTGCTCTCCGGTCCGGCGGGTGCCGGCAAGACCACCCTGGCCCAACGGCTGTGCAGCAAGGTCGAGGACTGCGTCTTGAGCGTGTCGGCCACCACGCGGCCGCCCCGAGCGCACGAACACGACGGCGAGGACTACTTCTTTCTCGACCGCGACGACTTCCTGGCCCGGGCCGAGCGCGGTGACTTCGCCGAATATGCGGAGTTCTGCAGTCACTTGTACGGCACGCCCAAGCAGCTGCTCGACGAGCATACGGCCGCCGGCCGGCACGTGGTCCTGGACATCGAGGTGCAGGGAGCGGGCCAGCTGCACCGCGCCTACCCGGACGCGGTGATGATCTTCGTGCTTCCGCCCGCGCCCGAGATTCTGGTCGGGCGGCTGATCGGCCGTGGCACCGAAAGCCGCGCGCAAATGGCCCAGCGCATGGACACGGCCCGGCGAGAGGTGCAGCACCTTGCTCGCTACGACTACTGGATCGTCAACGACGACCTCGACCGAGCCTTCGACGCACTCTTGAGCATTCTGCAGGCCGAGCACCATCGCGTGCGCGGGGGCGAGCTGGACGACTGGCTCGGAGGCCGAAGCCCTGCGGACGTCCTGTGCGTGGAGGAATCCGATGCCGAATGAACACGACCTGTCCGGACGCCGCGTCGTGCTGGGGGTGACCGGCAGCATCGCCGCGTACAAGGCGGTCGAATTCGCGAGCCTGCTTACCAAGGCGGGAGCAGAGGTGCGGGTCATTCTGACCGACGCCGCGCAGCAATTCGTGACCGCGCTCTCCTTCCGGTCGCTCACCCACCAGCCCGTCTACAACGGCCTGTTCGTGCAGACCGCCGCGGAACCGCGTCACATCGACCTCGCCGAGTCGGCCGAGGCCCTGTGCATCGTACCGGCCACGGCGAACTGCCTGGCCAAGCTGGCCCACGGGCTCGCGGACGACCTGCTCTCCTGCGTGGCCATGGCCACGCGCGCCCCGATCCTGCTTGCGCCGGCCATGAATGACCGGATGTACACGCACCCGGCCACCCAGGGGAACCTGACGGTCTTGAAGGAGCGCGGCGTGGTGTTCGTCGGCCCCGAGGAGGGACGACTCGCCAGCGGCAAGACCGGCACGGGCCGCATGGCCGCGCCGTCTCGGGTCTTCGAGGCGCTTGTCGGCGTGTTGACCTGACGTCCCCATTCCAACATGGACAGCACGAACCAGCCCCAGCCCGAGAAAGAGCCTTGCATGAGTAGTCCGGCAGAACGTACGGTGGCCGCGATGTCTCGGTTCCCGGCCTGCCCCAGGGGGCGACTGCGCTTTCTCGTGACCGCGGGTCCCACCTACGAGGACATCGACGCTGTGCGCTTCCTGGGCAACCGCTCCCAGGGCCACATGGGAATCGCGGTGGCGCAGGCCGCCCTGGAGGCCGGGCACCAGGTCCTGCTCATCCTCGGGCCCACTGAGGCCCGCCCGCCGGCCGGCTGCCCGGTAGTCCGGGTGCGCAGCGCAGAGGACATGTACCAGGCGGTCCTGGCCGCCATGGCCTGGGTGGATGTGCTGGTCATGGCCGCGGCCGTGGCTGACTACCGCCCCGCCGAGCGCGTGCCCGGTAAGCTGCACAAGCAGGATGCGGACCTTGCGCTGCGCCTGGAGCGCACCCGCGACATCCTGCACGCCGTCGCCGGACGTGGACGAGAGCGAGTCACCGTGGGCTTCAGCCTGGAGCCCGAGCTTGACCTGGACCGCGCCGAAGCGAAGCGCGCAGCCAAGCGCGTCGACATCCTGGTGGCCAACTCGGTGCGCGCCATGGGTACGCACCGGACGGACGCCGTCGTCCTGGAGCGAGACCGCGAGCCGTCCTCCGGGTTCCCCGACAAGCAGGCGTTGGCCCGGCATCTTGTGGACCGGGCGATCTCGTGGGCGGCCGAGCGACTGCCCGGGCGCAACCTTCAAGATGCGCAAGAGGAGGCTCCATGAACACCGCGCCGATTGAGTTCGCGCGCCTGCCGGGCACCGAGGACGTGCCCCTGCCCGCGTACATGTCCGAGCACGCCAGCGGCATGGACGTATGCGCAGCGGTCTCCGAGCCTTTGGTGTTGGAACCCGGCGCCGTGGCCCTGGTGTCCACGGGGCTGTGCATGGCGGTCCCGGCGGGGTATGAAGTGCAGGTGCGCCCCCGCAGCGGCCTAGCGCTCAAGCACGGCATTACCGTGGTCAACGCCCCGGGCACGATCGACGCGGATTACCGCGGCGAAGTGGGCATCATCCTGGGCAATATCTCCCAATCCCCCTTCACGGTCACGCGTGGCATGCGGATCGCCCAACTCGTGCTCCAGCAGGTGGTGCGCGCCCAGGTTGCGGTGGTGGACAGACTCGAAGACACCCCCCGCGGGAGCGGCGGGTTCGGCAGCTCGGGGACGCACTGACCGGCCCTTGGAGAGAACCTGCATGTTGTTCCCGGTTTCTGTCCAGGAACCGCTCTCCTATACGCACGCGGTGCTACTGGGGATCGTGCAAGGACTGACGGAGTTCCTGCCCGTCTCCTCCTCGGGCCACTTGGCCCTGGCGCACAACCTCGGGCTTGAACCGGACGCGTCTCTCGCCTTCGACGTTCTGCTGCACGTAGGCTCGGTGCTCGTGGTGGTGCGGGCCTACTGGGCGGATCTGGGGCGGATTCTGCACCGAGAGCGCCTTGTGCTCTGGTACCTCGTGCTCGGGACCGTTCCGGCAATCGTGTTCGGATACCTGTTTCGCGACTTGTTCGACGGGCTGCGCACAAGTCCGCTCGCGGTTTGTGGCGCGTTGCTCGTGACCGCGGGCGCGCTGGTCTGGTGCCACCGCACGCCCGAGGGGCATCGGACGTCCCTCCGGCTCGGACCGGTACGCACGCTCCTCATCGGCCTAGCGCAGGCCGTGGCGCTCGTGCCCGGCATCAGCCGCAGCGGCCTCACCCTCACGGCCGGCACCCTGGTCGGCCTGGGCCGCCGCGAGGCGGTGCGTTTCTCGTTTCTTTTGATGATCCCGGGCGTCATGGGCGCGGCCGGATATGAGCTCGTGCACAGTCGCGCCCAGTGGTCCGTGCTCATCTCCGGACCCGCAGTAGTGGGGTTCCTCGCCACGGTCCTGAGCGCCCATTTCGCGCTGCGGCTCTTCTTGGCCGCGGTGCTCGCCCACCGCCTGCGCGTATTCGCCGCATATTGCGCTCTGCTGGCGGCGGCCGGATTCCTGTATTTCGGACTCATTGCGCAATGAGCACCCACTCGCCCCCGCCCGCGGCTCGGCATCTGCTCAAGCCCATGCACATACGCGGCCTGACGCTGCCGGACCGCATCTTGATGGCGCCGCTCGCCGGGTACGGCAACCTGCCGTATCGGATCATCTGCTGGCGATACGGCCGACCGGCACTGCTTGCCACGGAGATGATCAGCGCGCGCGGACTCCGGCAAGGCGGACCGCGCACCACCGCGTATCTCGCCCATAGCGGCGAGGAAGGCCCTGTCCAGTACCAGATCTGGGGCACGGACCCCGCCGGGCTCGGCGAGGCCACGCACATGGCAGCTCAGGCCGGCGCCGCAGCTGTGGACCTCAACTGCGGCTGCCCGGTGCGCAAAATACTCGCAGGCGGAGCGGGCGTGGCCCTTATGCGCCACCCAGACCATATCGGCCGATGCGTTGCAGTCATGCGCGAGGCAACCGGTTTGCCCCTCTCCGTGAAGCTGCGCCTCGGTCCGGATTCGCGTACCTCCACCGCGGTCGACTGCGCGCGAGCCGCCGAGGATGCTGGTGCGGACTTCGTCACAGTCCACGGTCGATTTGGGCGCGAAGCCTACAATGTTCCGGTGCGCGCGCAGGCCATTGCGCACGTGGTCGCGGCCGTAGGCATACCCGTGGTGGCCAACGGTGACGTGCGAGACGGACCCAGCGCAACGCGGCTCGCTCAGGCGAGCGGCGCCGACGCGGTGATGGTGGGGCGGGCGTGCCTGGGCAATCCCTGGGCCTTCGCCCGGATCCGGTGCGAGCTCGCCGGTGGATCGTGGTCCGGGCCCACCCCGCAGGAGCGCGCCAGGACCCTGCTGGACAACTTCTCCCTGCTCGCCGACTTCATGGGCGAGGCGAGGGCGGTGCGCCATGTGCGCAAGCTGGCGGCCTTTTACTCCAAGAGCGTGCAGGGCGCGCGCGAGTTCCGCGAGGGCCTGAGCCGCTGCACCACGGCGCGGTCGTTTGTCGATCATGTGCACGCGCATTTCCATGTCGGCTCGATCCATGACCGAGACACGAGCACGAGAAAGACCCCCAGTGCAGGAGGCATTCTCCATGGCCAGTTATCCTGAGAAGTCCGTTGAAAACTACTTGTCGGAGGCCGCCGCCGGCCGGCCCACACCCGGGGGCGGCAGCGTCGCCGCCCTGGCAGGTGCGCTCGCCGCGGCCATGGCCGCCATGGTCGCCGCGTTCACGATCTCCTCGAAGAAGTGCGCCGCCCACCATGCGGAGGCAGAGGACCTGCACAGTCAAATCGAGGATCTCCGCAAGCAGCTCGAGGGGTTGATACAGGCCGACGTAGACGCGTATGAGGCGGTCGCCAAGGCCTATGGCCTGCCCAGAGGCACCAAGGAAGAACGTCGCGCTCGTCGCGCTGCGATCCGCCACGCCTGCGCCCAGGCCATCGAACCTCCGCTCAAGAGTGTCCGAACAGCGCGTCACCTGGCGGCCCTGCTCCCTCGCCTAGCGGAGATCGGCAACCGGAACCTGATCACGGACGCGGGCGTGGCCGCGCACCTCGTGCGCGCCGCGTTCGAGTCCGCGGCCCTCAACGTGCAGATCAACCTGCACGCTCTCGACGACTCAGGGCGCATAGAATCCCTGACCGACGAGCTCGCCTCCGGCCGCGCGGAGGTGCATGCCGCCTCCGAGCGCACGCTCGGCCTCGTCCGTCGCGTCATGGAAGGTGATGCCGATTAGGAGGCCTGCAGGAGCGCGCGTCAGCCACCGGGCGCGCCGCCGCGCGCGGCCTGTGCACGCCCCAGTCGATCTCGGTACCCCACCAGGGTGGCGCACATGCCCACGTTCAGGCTCTCTACGCCCGCCGCCATGGGCACGGACAGCGTGACCGTCGCCAGATCGCGCACCGCGGCCGACACCCCGCTCGCCTCGCCGCCTACCACGTACACGACGCGCGGTCCGGGCGCATACTCGAAGAGGTCCGCGGCCCCGTCCGTGGAGAGCACGGCCACTTGGCTGCCGAGCGTGCGCATGGACTCGAGCACAGGCGCGAGCGTCTCGCATCGTAGCAGCTGCGCACGGAACAGAGTCCCGGCCGACGCCTTGATGACAAGCGGACCCAGACCAGCGCAGCCCGTCTGCGGGATCACCACCCCGTCCAGCCCGCTGGCCACGGCCGACCGGATGCACATGCCCACGTTGCGGGGCGTGGTCACGCCGTCGAGCGCAAGCAGCCGGAACCGATCCGGCGCCTCGGCAATCCAATCTTCGGCAACCCCATACCCGGGCAGGCGCAGGTCCGCGGCGACCCCCTGGTCCTGGCGCGCGTTGCGCGAGATGCGCGAGACCTGTTCGCGGCTGGCCTCGCGTACAGCCACGCCCTGGGCCTTGGCCAACGCGCGTATCTCCCGGATCGCATGCCCTTGCGCGCCGCGCGCCAGATGGATGTGCTCGCAGGTGACTTCCGGCCGCTGGAGCGCCTCCACCACGATATTGCGGCCATACACGGTCAGCCGCCTGCGGAAATGTTCCTTCTTGGCGCGATACGCGGCGGAGTCTGGACGTTCTTGCGCGTGTTTGCCCATCGGTTCTCTCCGAGACTCGGGGCATCTTAGTGCGAGCGCACGCCGTGCGCAAGGCCTTGACAGGCGTGCGGGCGTGCGAGACGATTCCCCTCCAGAGGCGCGGGCATTCAGTGTATGCCGCGCGGCCGGAAGGCTAAGGCGCCGAACGTGCATGCCGCCCCCCTGCCTCAAGAAGCCCCTGCGGACGAACACAATGCAAACCTATCGAGAACCGGCGCACGATCTGCCCTCTCGGGACTTCGACGTGGTCATCGGTGGTGCGGGCACGGCCGGGGCCATTGCGGCCATTGCTGCGGCACGCCAAGGGGCCCGGACCCTGGTGGTGGAGACCAAGGGGTATCCCGGCGGCATCGCGGTGGAGGGAGGCACGGCCCTGCACAGCTTCTACAACCTGTGGACTGCGTTCCCCGGCGTGGAGAAGCGGCAGGTCGTACGCGGCATCCCGCAGGAGCTCATCGACCGGCTGGTTCCCGAGGGCGGCACGACCGGCCATGCGCCCATGGACTACGGCACGGATTACGACGCCGTGTGCACGGCCATTGACGTGGAAATCTATAAGCGCATCACCTTTCAGATGATGATCGAGGCCGGCGCGCATGTCGCAGTGAACACCCTACTTGCGGACGCCATCGTCGAAGACGGACGCGTCCGGGGCGTACTGCTCGAAAGCCACAAGGGTCGCGAGGCCGTGTTCGCCCGCGTCTTCGTGGACGCCACCGGGTATGGCGATCTGTGTGCGCGGGCAGGTGCAGACTACACCGAACCGAACGACTACCAGGTGGCCAACTCCATCGGCGTAGGTGGCGTGGACATCGACCAGTACTGCGCGTTCTTCGAGGACAAAGGCCTGCTCGTGCAGCGAGCCCATGGCCCACGCAGCGGCAAGGAGAACCGGGTCGTACGCGTACAGGGACCCTTCAAACAGGCGCACCCGGACCTGGGGCGCGAGGCCGCGGCCCTGGGCATGGCCTCGGTCATCACGAGCGTCCACGACGACTACTTCATGTTCCTGAAGATCAACCACAAGATGCCCGCGAGTCCTACGGACCGCGACGCCGCGACGGCTGCCGAGCTGGAGCTGCGCCGCCGCCAGGCCGGCGCCGTGGCCCTGCTGCGCAAGTACGTGCCCGGATGCGAGCACGCCTTCATCGCCCGTTCGAGCCCGAGCCTGTGCATCCGCCGTGGCCGGTGCGTCGTCTGTGACTACGACATGCCCCTGGAGGAGATCCTGGACGGCAAGCGATTCGACGACGAGGTGTATCTGTACGGCTTTCACGACTCGGCCCCGCGCCTGCAGATTCGCGACGGGGGCTGGTACGGCATGCCCTACCGGACGCTGTGCGTGTCTGGACTGACCAACCTGCTGGCGGCCGGGATGCTCGTGACCTCAGACCGAGAGGCCCACATGTCCACGCGCAATACAGTCAGCTGCATGGCCATGGGCCAGGCGGCGGGCGTGGCCGCGGCCCTAGCTGCTCAACACGACTGCGGGGTGCGCGAGGTTGCTTACTCGGAGCTGCGCGAGGCCCTGGTCGCGCAGGACGTGTGCCTGGACCTCTGAGGCGCCGCGCAGCCCAGGACGAACCCGCACCTTGCCTTGCCTCCGGCAGCTGGGCGGCCTGACGAGGGCAGATGCGAACACTGCATTCGATGGAAAGGCATCAGTCAGACGCTCCGAAGAATCTGAGGAGAGGCACACGCATGTCTACGGAAGTCGCGACCGATGGCCCCCGCGTGCTCATCAATGGACGGCCCACCTACGAGGACCGAACTTGGGAGGGCCGCTCCATCGAGGGGCTGCTCATGAACTCCCGCATGGTGCAGGCGGTCTTCGACGATTGCGAGCCCGAGACGCGCGGGCTCTGGGCCTATCCGGACACCGGCGTGTGGGATCCGGAGCGCAACACGCGCGAGTTCATCGCCGCCCTGCCCCGGTACCGCGCCCACGGGCTGCTGGCGGTCACCGTGGGCCTGCAGGGAGGCGGCCCGATCTACAACCCCGAGGTCTACACCAAGTACGAGAACAGCGCCTTCGAGCCGGACGGCACCTTCCGGCCCGCCTACTTCGACCGGTTGGCGCGCGTGCTCGAAACCGCGGACGGCCTGGGCATGGTCGTAATCGTCAGTTTCTTCTACGTGCAGATGGTCCGCCGCATCCCCGAGGACGCCACGATCAAGCGCATCACCGAGGCGGTATGCGGATGGCTTCTGGACACAGGCAGGCACAACATCCTGGTGGACCTTGCCAACGAGTCGTCATCCTTCTGGAAGCGTCCGCTCATGGAGCCCGACCGGATTCACGAGCTCGTCGACATCGCCCAGCATGTCACCCGCAACGGCCGGCGTCTGCTTGTCGGAGTGAGCACCTCGGGCGGCAAGCAATTGCCGAGGGGCCGCTGGCGCGCGATGGAGGACATCGCCCTGCCCCACGGCAACGGGTGTACGCCTGACGCGCTGACGAACAAACTTCGCGCCTTGCGCGACACGGACGAACATCGCGCCAATCCCCGCCCGATCATCGTGAACGAAGACTCGGTCTCTGTGGAGAACATGGAGGCGGCAGTGCGCGAAGGCTGCTCCTGGGGCTTCTACTGCCAGGGGTACGGAAGCGGGTACAAGAGCTGGGGGCCGCAGCCTCGCGAAACCGAATACGAGGCCTTGAGCGGATTTCAGACGCCCCCGATCAACTGGGGCATCAACACGCCTGTCAAGCGAGCGTTCTTCGACCGGCTGCGCGAGATCACAGGCGGCGGCCCGGAGGCAGCGAGCTGATGCTCGGCATGGTGCTCTCCATCCTCGCCTCGATCATCTTTCCGGTGTTTGTCCTCATCGGGATCGGATGGCTTCTGGACCGGCGGTTCCGACTGGACGTGCCCACGCTGTCGAAGCTGAACTTCTACGTGTTCGTCCCTGCCTTGATCTTCGTCAAGGTACTCGACTCGGACATCCGGCTCACGGATGCCCGCGACATCGTGCTCGTATCCGTGCTCCTGGTGGCCGCCCTGTACGGATTGACTCGGGTCGTCTATCGGTTCGCCCCGTTCCGCGACGCAGCCACGGCTTTAACCCTGGGCACGCTCTTCTTCAATGCCGGCAACTACGGACTGCCGCTCGCAGAGCTCGCCTATCCGGGCGTGGGCGCGGGCATCATGGCCATCGTGCTCATGACCCAGAACCTGCTCTGCTTCACCCTGGGCCTGTGGATTCTGGAATCCCGCTCGCACACCCCGGGCGCGATCCTGCTGGGATTGGTGCGGATTCCGGTGGTGCCCGCAATTGCCGCAGCTCTGTCACTGCGCGGCATTGAGCTTCAGCCTCCGGCCGTGGTGATGGTGCCGCTTCGCTACCTGGCCGATGGTTTGATTCCGGTGGCGCTCCTCACCCTCGGCGTGCAGCTCGGGCGCACCACCAGGTCCGAGACCGCCCTTCCCCTCGCGGGCGTCGGGCTCGCGCGGCTCGTCATCTCGCCCCTGATCGCCTGGGGCCTGGTATGGCTTGTGGGCATGAGCGGCCCAGCCGCCGGGGTGTGCATCGTGGCTGGTGGGCTGCCCGTGGCGGTGAACGTCTACATTCTCGCCTCGGAGTACAGGCAGCACGCGGCCTTGGCCTCGCGCATGGTGTTCTGGACGACCCTGTTGAGTGCGGCCAGCCTCACCGTGGTGCTGGCACTCGTCAAGGCATAGCCTCGCGGCTCGTACCACCGATAGCAATGAGTCAATAATCCGCGCCGTACTTGCGCGCCGCATCGAAGTACGCGCGCACGTTCTCGAGCGGCGTGCCGTCTCGGATGCTGTCCGACGTGCCCAGGATGAACCCGCTGCCGGGCGCGGCGGTGCGAATGGTCTCCTTGACCGTGCGCTCGATCGACTCCGGGGTGCCGTTGCGGATGACGTGCAGCAGGTCCACGTACCCCATCAGGCACACGCGATCCCCGATGCGCCGCTTCGCTTCGGCCAGGTCCACGTCGCCCATGGGCGGCGGGGCGATGGTTTGCAGTACGTCGACCTGCGCCTCGGCGAAGAGATCGAGAATTTCCATGCACTTGCCGTCGTCGTACAGGTTGACCGTGCCTCCATGCGCATGGACGAGGTCGGTCATCTCGCGCAGCTGGGGCAGAAAGGCCTCGCGCCAAATCTGCGGCGACCATCCGGCGGACAGAGAGTTGTAGTACCAGTTCGCGACGAAGTGCCGAACTCCGGCATCGAGATACGCGCGCACCTCGGCCATCATCTCTTCTTGGTACAAGCCCAAGATCTCGTCGAAGAATGGCCGATCCTCATAGAAGGCGACCATGAGATCCTGCATGGGGCAGGCCTCTCCCGCGCGGTGGCACAGCGCGGAGTAGACCATGGCCATAACGAGGCCGCGCTCACCGATCGTGCTCTCCGTACGTCGAAATGCCTCGATGTTCACCTGCGGCTGCCTCACGACCAGATAAGGCAGGGCCTTCAGGTCCGCCGGAGACTTGACCAGATGCTCCTTGCGGAACGGGTTCGGCGAGATGCCGTACCGTCGGTCCCCGGAGGGCGGAAACCAAGTGTCATCCGTGAGCGTCCCCTCCGGCGTCTCGAAGGTTCGCCGGCACACGCGGAACTCCCCTTCCGTGCGCTCCTCGCAATGGTACGCCACATCGGGCAAGTCGTACGTTTCCCGGCAGTGCAACCCCGCTACCGGGCCGGACAAGCCGGAACCGCAGTGAATATCGAACCCGAACTCGTCGGCGGCTCGAAGGTACGTCTCCCGCGAACAGGAAGAGACCTCGTAGTACTCCCTCATCCAGGCCCACAGTCGGGGCGAACAAGGAACCCGGTCTACGTCTTTGTGCGCGTACGCGGCGAGTAGCCGCTCTCGTGGCGTCATTGGCAGTGTCCAGGATAAGGGTCCTCTCTCTCCGCTCCGCCGAGCGCCCAGTGCCCTGCGGCAAGGAACCAGGCTGCGTCCTACTTGCGCTTCTTCTTGTTCATAAACCGCTCCACGACCTTGGCGGCCTTGCGCGGTCGGCGGTCGCGCGTGAATATGCCGTATCCATGCAGGTTCTTCTTCGGCTGGCGGATGACCCTCCGCTCATGGTAGGCACCGGAAACCGCCCCGCCCTCGCGATTCAGCTCCAGCCCGGGCACGGCGCCGAAATCGTATACGGTTACCCCAGAGAGGAACGGAGAATCGCCCAACCAGGAAAGGAGCCGGCCAACGATCAATGCCTGGGCATCGTCATCCGCAGCGGAGTTGCCCACCTCGCTCGAGATGATGGGCTTGCCGGGGTAGCGCTCGCGCAGCTGGGCGAGCTCCCGTTCCCACCAGTCCGGATCGCGCTTGTACCCGTTGCACGCGATCATGTCGTCTAGCGAGAAGTCGTCCTCTCCATAATCGGAGTTCCACTCCGCGGATACATGCACCGACAGCCGCGAGGGGTCCAGCCGCTTGGCGATGCGCAGACTCTCGCGTATGGTGTCGAGAATGCCAGGATTCTCGGGCCGACACTCGTTGGACATGGACCAGCAGATCACGCACGGATGGTTCATGTCTCGCAGGATCATCTTGCGAAGCTGCCGGTGCGTTGCCCGCGCGATGGACTGGATGTGCGCCTTCGTTGGCTTAAACGTGTGCCATGGGCTGTGCGTGCGCAGGTCCTGCTGCCACCAGTGCAGATTGTTCTCCTCGAGCACCATCAGGCCCATCTCGTCGAACAAGTCGAGCTTGGGCGCAATGCGCGGCATGTGCGGCAGGCGCACGAAGTTCACGCCCAGGCCCTTGATGAGCTTCAGGTCTCTCGCCAGCGAAGGTTCGTGCCAGGCGAGCTCCGCCTCCTGAAAGGTGTCCGCCGGATAAGACCCCGTGTCGTCGTGGTAGTTGATACCGCGAAGGTACAGGGGTTCGCCGTTCAGATACAGCTGCTCGTCGCGCGCCTCGATCTTGCGGAACCCGAACCGCTCGGTCACGGTGTCCACCTCTCGACCTCGTGCCCGCAGCGTCACCTCGGCCGTGTACAGGTTCGGATGGTCCGGACTCCAGGCCTTCACCTTTCGCATCTCGCGCTTGATCGTGACCTGCCGCGTGCGCGAGGGCTCGAGTGACCCAACGTCCTCTTCGAACTTGCCGCACTGGCGGCCGCGCGAGTCTCGGATCACCACGCCCACCTTGGCGCGTACAGCGGCCTTGCGGCCGTTGGCCGCCTGCACGCGCAGGGCAAACCGTCCTTGGTCGCCGTCCGGCTCCGCGTACGCGAACCGGGCGCACTCGATATGCGCGGGGTCCGTGGCGATGAGCATCGCGTTCCCGGCGATCCCGCCGCCAAGGTAGATTCCGGTGTCCATGCCCGGGGACCGATCGTCGAACCGCGGCCGGTTGTCCGTGCTCAGAATGATGGTATTCGACTCACCATATCGCAGTACCTCATCCAGAGGCACCTCGAACCGCAGCAGCCCGTCCGGATGCGTCTTCACATGCTGCCCATTGATCCAGATGCGAGACACGAAGTTGAGCGCCTCGAACCGCACCACCACGCGCTTGCGCCGCCAGGCCTTGGGCACGGTGAACTCGCGGCGAAACCAGGCCACGCCTACCCAGCGGCGCATGTCCGGTCCGCAGTTCGTGTACGTGCAGGGCACGGTGACCTGCCGCCACATACGGCTCCCATACCGCCACGCGAGGTCCAGGTAGTCGTACTCGGGCTGATGAAACCCGAGCCGCCTGCCTTGATCCTCCGGGTCCGGCGTGCACCACCAGGTGCCGTTCAGGCTCCGAACCTCGCGCAACTCGCTTGACGATGTCCTCGGCTGCATGCCCAACACCTCCTTGTCTTGTTCAAGCACCTACGGCCTGAGGACCGGCGCTGGCTCGGCCGACACGTCACCGGTCTCCCTGCACACGTGGCTGCCTAAGCCTGATCTGCCGCCGGTCGGTCCACACGCCCGAAACCGACGAGGATCGTTCCCGCATCGAACCTTGCGCAAACGGCGGCGGCCTAGATCACCGCGCGCTGACACCCCCGTTCTTATCCGGCTCGCTTTTTCCGCTTCATGAATTGTCCCACGACCTTGGCGGCCTTGCGCGGCCGGCGGTCGCGCGTGAATATGCCGTATCCCTTCACGTCGACGGTACGGCGTTGCCCGCTCCGCATGCCGTGATACGCCCCGGACACGAGCCCGGTCAGGCGACTGAGCTCGAGCACTGCAGCCGACCCGAAGTCGTAGATCGTCAGCCCGCACAGGAACGGAGAGTCCCCCAGCCAAGACAAGAGCCTGCGAATCATCTCCGCCTGATTCTCGTCTGCCTGGGCCGAGTTGCCCACCTCGCTCGAGATAATGGGCTTGCCGGGGTAGCGCTCGCGTAGGTGCGCAAGCTCGCGGCCCCACCAGTCCGGATCACGCTGGTACCCGTTGCAGCAGATCATGTCGTCCAGGGAGAAATCATCCTCGCCATAGTCGCGGTGCCATTCCGCCACCACGTGCACGGCCAGCCGCGAAGGATCGAGCCGCTTGGCGATGCGAAGACTCTCGCGTATGGTGTCCAGCACCCCCGGCTTCTCGGGCCGGCATTCGTTGGACATGGACCAGCAGATCACGCACGGATGGTTCATGTCTCGCAGGATCATCTTGCGAAGCTGCCGGTGCGTTGCCCGCGCGATGGACTGGATGTGCGCCTTCGTTGGCTTAAACGTGTGCCATGGGCTGTGCGTGCGCAGGTCCTGCTGCCACCAGTGCAGATTGTTCTCCTCGAGCACCATCAGGCCCATCTCGTCGAACAAGTCGAGCTTGGGCGCAATGCGCGGCATGTGCGGCAGGCGCACGAAGTTCACGCCCAGGCCCTTGATGAGCTTCAGGTCTCTCGCCAGCGAAGGTTCGTGCCAGGCGAGCTCCGCCTCCTGAAAGGTGTCCGCCGGATAAGACCCCGTGTCGTCGTGGTAGTTGATACCGCGAAGGTACAGGGGTTCGCCGTTCAGATACAGCTGCTCGTCGCGCGCCTCGATCTTGCGGAACCCGAACCGCTCGGTCACGGTGTCCACCTCTCGACCTCGTGCCCGCAGCGTCACCTCGGCCGTGTACAGGTTCGGATGGTCCGGACTCCAGGCCTTCACCTTTCGCATCTCGCGCTTGATCGTGACCTGCCGCGTGCGCGAGGGCTCGAGTGACCCAACGTCCTCTTCGAACTTGCCGCACTGGCGGCCGCGCGAGTCTCGGATCACCACGCCCACCTTGGCGCGTACAGCGGCCTTGCGGCCGTTGGCCGCCTGCACGCGCAGGGCAAACCGTCCTTGGTCGCCGTCCGGCTCCGCGTACGCGAACCGGGCGCACTCGATATGCGCGGGGTCCGTGGCGATGAGCATCGCGTTCCCGGCGATCCCGCCGCCAAGGTAGATTCCGGTGTCCATGCCCGGGGACCGATCGTCGAACCGCGGCCGGTTGTCCGTGCTCAGAATGATGGTATTCGACTCACCATATCGCAGTACCTCATCCAGAGGCACCTCGAACCGCAGCAGCCCGTCCGGATGCGTCTTCACATGCTGCCCATTGATCCAGATGCGAGACACGAAGTTGAGCGCCTCGAACCGCACCACCACGCGCTTGCGCCGCCAGGCCTTGGGCACGGTGAACTCGCGGCGAAACCAGGCCACGCCTACCCAGCGGCGCATGTCCGGTCCGCAGTTCGTGTACGTGCAGGGCACGGTGACCTGCCGCCACATACGGCTCCCATACCGCCACGCGAGGTCCAGGTAGTCGTACTCGGGCTGATGAAACCCGAGCCGCCTGCCTTGATCCTCCGGGTCCGGCGTGCACCACCAGGTGCCGTTCAGGCTCCGAACCTCGCGCAACTCGTTCCTCTTGGTCGAGGACGTCATGCCCTCTTCTCCGCAGCGCCGGGTCGCCGAGAGCTCGGCGCAACCTGCTTTCTGGCTCGCCTCCCGGGCCGCCGCCGTCTCACGACGGTCTCGCCTTGCACGCCGCTCGATTGGCCGGCAGCATCCGGTCCTATTCCTCGGACATGTCGGCCGGCCCGAGCTCGTACTCGCTCGCCTCCGTCCCGCGCTCGAACTGCACGGCATCCACCCATATCGTGCCTTCCTCTCGTGCCTCGGGCACGAGATGGATGCGCACGTGCGACCACACATTGAAACTCTCGCCGGTCGGGATCTCAACCGGCAGCACGTATCGCTTCCAGTCTTGCGTGAGCTCCACGGTCTTCTCGAATTCGCCGGTCTGATAGTAGCACCCGACCAGCATGGTGAGCTCGATGCCCGGCCGGTCGGCCTTGGCGTACACGGACAGCGTGTAGGACTTGTTCCAGTCCACAGGCTGCCACCCGCGCGGTGGCCGGCGATAGTAGATGTGCCGGTCCCAGGACGTGCGGCACGGAATCCGGAAGCTCGCCTCGCCGTGCCAGGCATGATCGAAGTCCTGGCCTGCGCTGCTAAACGGCAGGTTCCCGAGCGCACCTCCACGCCAAGAATCCGGCCACCTGGGCAGGGCGGCCCTCTCGAAACTCGAGTTGAAAAGCAGGTTCGTCCACTCTTTCCGATCGGCCGCGCCCTTCTCTCGCACATAGATGTCGTCGACCCAGCCCACGCCGGGGTCGCGGGTCGCGTTCACGAACACGACTACACGGTCGGCCCCCTGTTCACCCGTGGTGAATTGGCCCGTCCGCTTGGTCCACTCGATGGGCTCGGCTTCTCCGTGCGTCTGGATCGATGCCAGCGTGTCTCGCGCCCCGTAGTCGTACACCAGAAGCTGCGGCCCACCCCAATGATCTGGCTCTTCCACCGAAAGCGCCGTGCGATAATGGAAGCCCACTTCATAGGTCGTGTTCGGCTGTACCGCGAACACGTCGCTCACCACGCGCGGACGGCCGAACTCGTGCGGACGCACGAACTTTAAGCACCGCAGCCCTGAGTGCGCCTGCTGCACGCGCTCGGTCACGCCTTCGACGGCGTCGCTGACGATCTCCCAGATGGGCAGCTCATCGAGTTCTTCGGCTGTGCGCCATGCCTCCGATTCCGTCGAGTGCACGGCCTTCCATCCACCCTCGTCCTCGAATCCGCCGTTGGGCACCAGATTCGCTGCCTGGATCGCCGCGGCGCCCTGCTCGGCTACGTGCACCGCCTCGCCGTCCACCAGGACTCGGACGGCATACGGCTGCTGTGCGTCTGTCGCCGGATTCGTGATCCGGTATGCCCGCGCGGCCAGGCCCTCAAGCGCTTCCTCGAATGCACCGTCCTGCACGCTGTACTGTTCGCGGTCCCCGAACATGCGCTGGACCTTGGTGCTCGATCCCAGCGTACTGATCTGGTAGCGAACGCTCACAGGATGCGGGCTGCTGTTGGCCGACAATAGGACCTGTCCGCCCTGCGGGTGTTCGCGTAGAGACACCTGTACGATGGGCAGGCCGGAGGAATCGGGCGAGGTGTCCGTGTTGTAGGCCACGGTCTGCCGCGGCTCGCGCGTGAGCAACGCGGGCTTGAGCACCTGCGACTCATGCGCGACCGCACACAAGGTCTCCCACATCACCGGATGCAGGTACGGTTGCCAGCGGAAGTACAACGTGCCGCGCGATCCGTGGATCCAGGTCAGATAGGCCACACAGCGCTGTTCCTCTGGCGTAGGCATGCGGCCGCTCTTGCTGAAGTTCTGGGAGTTCGGATTCATGAACGGCGGCGCGCGTTCGGGCCGCACGGTCTGCACAACGTCTCGCGCTTTCTCGGCCTGCGTGTTGACCGTTTGCCCTGGACGCGTCGGCTGCCAGTAGATGTGGGCGCCGGCCATGTCGTTGTATTCATGCCAATCCGGGAACGCGACCTGCCGGCTGAACGACGTGTACACCGGATGGTAGGGGTCTCGCTCGCGCACCATGCGGAAAACCCGTTGGCACTGCGCCCTCTGCTCCGGGGTGGCAGGCTCATCGATGGAAAACCAGCCGAGCAGTCCGGGATGATCTCGGAAAGCCCCCAGCACCTCGGGGAACCATTCCTCGAAGAACGGCTCCCACCGCTCATCCGTAACGCTGCGCAAGTATCCGCCCGTGGGCGCGAAGCTGTACGTGCGCTCGATGATCATGATGCCGTGCTCGTCGGCGAGGTCCAGGTTGTGACGCTCCTTTCCGGGCGTGAGGTTGACAGACCACTGGATGTACGCGTTGAACCCTCCTTCGGCGAGCTTGCGGATGTCCTGTTCTCCGCCCCCGCCGAAGAAGCCCACGGGGAAGTAGGGCTCGCCGTCCACGAGCAGGGCGATGTTGTAATGGTCGATCTTGATCTCATGGGTCGGTCCGGGCGCCAGCTTGCGAAGCGGAACCGTCTCGGTGGCCAACAGGCGTCCGGCCCCGTCCATCACCGAGACCCTGGCCTCGTATTCGCCCAGGCCCAAGCCCCCAACCGGCACTGCGACCGCGGTGGCCCCCATGCGCATCGACTCCGCACGCGCAACGTGGACCCCCGTGCCTTGCTGATCGACCACCCGAGCGGTCATGACGTACTCGTCTCGCGCCTCGGCGGGAATGGTCTCCACGAGCTCGGCGTACACGAGGGCCCCGTCCTCAGTTGTGTAATAGTTGCGCCCGGTGTATGCGTTCAGAATCCGCAGCTCGTCGGTCCGGGCCACACGCAGCACGTACCGAGGTTCGTCCCGCTGTACGATCAATCCGACTTGCGCGGCGCGGTCCCCGGGGGTGGCTACCGGCACCCGGAAGGACAGCATTCGCGACTCGCGCGGTCCCAGGTTGAGCGTCTCTCGCGCCTTCGCCCCTTCCGCGTCGAGCGGGCGGTCTTCCACGGTCACGGTCATCTCGCCGCGCACGTCACCCTCATTCGCCACGAGCACCTGGACGCCATAGTCAAAGCCTCCGCCCTGGAAACCGTAGTCCTCGGCGTAAGCGCGCTTGAGCACGGGCGCGAATACCGGCTGGGCCTCGAAGCCCTCGAAGCCCGCCACGGGCACGAACTTGTCCGGGCTGTGAAATCCACGCACCCCGGGTGCCCAAGTGATGTACTCCGTGCGTCCGTGGCTGCGCAGGTTCCGGCACACGTTGATCCGCCACGGCCGGCCGTTGCCCCCGACCGGTGGGATCGCGGCCAACGGGATGGCCACTTCCGCGCTCCAGCCCTGCTCCCGACGGTCCGTCACTGCCACAAGCCCGGAGTCCCAGGATCGCGTGCGAATGTCTCCTTCAACCCTCTGGTCGGCCACTCTGCCGGCGGCATTGATCATGAAGTGGTAATAACGTTCTCCGCCCGTGCCCGGCGAGACAAAGAGCTCCACGGAGTCGTCCTTGCTCACACCTTCGTCGTACAGGTAGTCGCCCAGGGACAGATCCGCGCCGTGCTGGTCGTGCGCCACTACGCCCAAGTACAGGTATCGCTCCGTGCGTGCAAGCAGCGCGTCGGTCTCCTCGGACGGAGGCTCTCCATTGATCTGGGTGAAGCCTTCCAGGCGTGCGGCCTGGGTCCAGAACTCTTCCTCCAACGCACCGTCGAGCACGGGGCCCTCGGCCAATCTAGGCACGGCCATCTGGCCGGCCCTCGCCCCCCATCCAATCCAGGTTGCAAGTATCCCCACCAATAGAACTCGCAGCAAGTGCACCCGCATCGTCCTTCTCCTTTCGGGCCGGTTACAGCCCCCCGTCATTGGCAACGAATTACCTGGCCACGGGTAGTATAAGGCGCGCAAATTCGTCCACAACCCCCAGCGTCGCGCACTGCGCACGTTCAGTGAACGCCTCGGTCAGCTGCGACGGTCGAACATGGAGGAGGTCTGGACAGGGCCTGAAGCGGTCTCCGGCCACGTGTCCGTTGCTGGAAGCGCGCCTCGCAGACTGTACGGAGTCTCCGGCGAGCCGTCACGCGGGAGGGCCCAGGAGATCGTGCGGCCATACCTCCGCGTTCTCGGGACGTTGGCCGCGCAGCAGCGCCGCGAACGCCGTCACCGCTCGGCGCGCGTCCCCGATGGGATAGTAGAACGCGTCCCAGTTCTCGCTGTCCTCGCCGTCGTGGTTCGGTATCACAAGATCGCAGCGCCATGCCTCTTGTAGCTCGGTGTAGGCGGTGGTAGCGCGACGCTCGATGTCCTCGAGGTCGGGCAACGACAGCTCGCCCTTGTACCTGCGGGTGCGTCGGAGCAACTTGCGCCGCATCACATTCGCCACCAGCTCGCCGAGTTGCACGTGCCGGTCTCGTTCGCTGAGGAACTCGACCTCCACCCGACTGAGGGGACTCAGGAACACGCTCAATCGCTCCACGTCGGTCAGGCGCCGGTGCGTGAGCAAGAGCTTGGCGATGTACGGATTGCCTTCGAAGAAAGCATCTCCCTCTTCGAGGTGGCCCTCGAGCTCCTCAAGATCCAGAGCCTGCAGGTCGCCGCGCACCTCCATGACCACGTACCGGTCTCGATTGCGCAACGCAGCAACCTCCTCACGGGAACGGAAGTAGTAGTCCACCCCCTCGCGCTCGCCCGGCCGCGCCTGTCGGCTGTTGTACAGGACCACAGGACGCAGACGCGCATGCAGGTCCGGCTCCAAACGATCGAGCGCTTTGTGCAACGGCCCCTTGCCTACGCACGAGGGGCCGGTGAGGATCACCAGGCGACCTTGATGTCCTTGACCCATGGGTCTATCTCCTCAAACGCTTCCCGACTCGTCGCGAACAGCCCCGGCTCATCCGCTCGTGCGCAACGCGCGGCATACGGGCGCAGTAGAACGGCTGGGCCTCGCTTCCCGGGCCCCGGCAATCGCCGGACGTGCCCAGCCTCCACCGCGTTCAGACGCCCCGGCCCTCAGCGTTCGTACGTGCCAATGAGCTCGCCCTGATCCAGGACCCGGCCCTCCAGGCCCGAGAGGACCTCATGCTTGCTCACTCCGGGCTGGTAGTCTACAGGACAGTTCGCGGCATACACGCGGAAGTGATAGTGGTGTACTCCGTGACCCTTGGGCGGCATGGGGCCGCCGTATCCCACGCGACCGAAGGAGTTCTGCCCTTCGACGCCGCCGGCCACGCTTCCCTCGGGCAGCCCCTGTCGGTCACCCGGGATGCCGTACACGACCCAGTGCACGAACGGCTCGTCCATTGGCGCGTCGGGGTCGTCGCAGATCACCACGAAGCACTTGGTCTCCTCCGGTGCGCCGCTCCAGGCGAGCGGTGGAGACACGTCGCCTCCCTCCCTGGTGTACTTCTCCGGGATCTTGCCGCCTGGCTCGAAGGCAGAGCTTGTGACCTCCAACATGGCATCTCCTCCCCATACGACACGCCCATAGGCAGTTCCGCCCACCCATCTACGCGAGGGTGCCGACCCTCTTCCTCATTCCTCCTTGGCATTCGATCGCCGAGTGCCCTCTCTCGTCATATCGGGTCCGTCTCCCGCCATCCCGAGACCTCTGCACGCCTTGCATCTTACCGCGCAAGAAGCGTCTCGGCCACATACGGGCCCTGCACACTCCTCATTCTGCAGCCTCACAAGCGGCGTGCCACGTTGCTCTTTACCGCGGGCGCCTCGCTATTCTGTGTCCCGTTGCGGTCCCCACCGGCGCAACAGCCAGGTCAAGAAGAGCGGGACCACCATACACGTGAGCGCCACCACGACGACCGTGCCCGAGTAGACCCGATCCGGCACGGCCCAGGCGCCGCGGGCTCGCCCATGGCGCATGACCACCATGCAGATCTCGGCCCGCGGCACCAGGCTCACACCGATGAGCCCCGCGCTGCGCCAGCCCAGCATCGGCACGGCGGGCAGGCCACCACCCAGCACCTTGCCCATCACAGCCGCCATGAGCAGCACGCCGCCCACCGCCAAGCCGCTCATCAGACTCTGCGGGGCCACGTGAAAGCCCAGCTCAATGAAGAACCACGGTACAAACAGTCCGTACAGTGCGCTGAACGGCACATCGATCTTGCGCGCTTGCGGATCGCGGCTGAAGACGAGTCCCCCGAAAAAGGCCCCGATCGCCAGCGAAAAGCCCAGGACCCCGGCCACTGCGCCCGTGAGCATGCCGATGGCCACCAGCGTAATCATGGGGTCGGGCGGGTCCTCGGTGCGGCGCGCGAACTCGGTGACCCGGGGCTCCAGGTACTGGCTGAACAGGAAGCACAATCCACCGAACACGAGAAGCTTGCACAGCGTCCAGCTTCCCTCCTGCAAGAGCACCCATCCCGCACCGGAGACCTCGGGCTCCCGCAGCGCACCCGCGACCCCGAACAACAGGATCATGAGCACCACGCCCGAGATGTCGTCGAGCTCGGCCACGTCCAGGAGCACCTCGCCGTCGCGCGTGCGCAGGGCCTTGGCCTGTTGCCAGATCGGGATGATGAGGCCCACGCTCGTGGCCGTGAGCGCGATGCCGGCGAACAGGCTCTGGATGAGGTCCAGATTGAGAAGCCAATACGCCGCGGCGAACCCCGCCAGCCCGCTCGCCGCCACATTGAAAAACGCCACAATGACGGCCTCACGCAGGTGCTTGAGCAAGCCACGCACGTCGCTCTCAAGGCCCACCCGGAACAATAGGAAGATCAGTCCCACCTGCCCGAGGAATTGGAAAACGGCCTCCCCGTCTTCCGTGAGAAGCCCGGCCTGTTCGTCCACCAACCGCAGCACGAACCCCAGCACGAGAAACCCCACGAGCGGAGGAAGGCCCAGCGACCGAAGCCCGCTCTTCACGAACATCGCCAGGCCGATCAGGATGCTCGCGATCAGGGTCAGCTCCGGGAAAGACAGGCCGTCCTCCATGAGCTAGCCCTCTTTCCGCTGGCACTTGGTGCAGAAGTAGGTGGTGCGCCCGCCCACTTGGGCGGTCGAGAGTTGGCCGCACCCGCGGGGGCACTCCGCTCCCTCGTCGCGCCGCCGAGTGAGCCAGGCCCGAGGAAAGGCGTCCGGGTCCGCACGGCGGTCGGTCGCGCTCTGCAACACGCGCCGCATGGTGCGGTACAGGCGGCGCAGGGTCTTGGCGTCCAGCCGGTCCGCTCGGCCCTGGGGATGGATGCGCGCCTGGAACAGGATCTCGTCCGAGTACACGTTCCCGATCCCCGCAATTCGGTTCTGGTTCATAAGGAAGGCGGACTTCACCGACCCCTTTGCCTGGCGAGCCAACTCGACAAATTGTTCTTCGGGCACGGCCATGGCGTCCGGTCCCAGTTCCCTGTCCTCAATGAAGGCCTGCTTGTCCTCGGTCAGGCCCACCTCGCCGATCATGCGCTGCGACCGATAGGCAAGCCGGTATCCATTGGCCAGGTGCAGGATGATCCGGTCGTGCCGATGCGGATCGCCTTCATCCTTGTCGTACGCGGGTTCGCCCGACATGCCGAAGTGCCAGACCATCCACCCGCCGGCCTGCAGGCGCAGGAACAGGTACTTGGCGTACCGATCCGCGGCCTCCAGCCGGTTGCCCGCAACTCGGTCGCGCAGCGTGGCCTTGCTCAGGCGGCCGAGGACCTTGGTGGTGCGTACGTCTACGCTGCGGACCCGCTTGTGCAGGGCCGTCGCTGCCACGTACCTGCGAAAGTGCTCCACGTCGGGCAGTTCGGGCATGTCAATCCTCCTCGGTGCTGAGCTTGTCCAGCAACGTGCGCGCATCCTCGATGGCGTTGCCCTGGGCGTCATTGTTGAAGTACGCATACACATCGCGACCCTCGGACAGGCGCTCGCGGATCCACCGAACCCAGGGACGAAGCCGGTTGCCCCCATACTTGCCTCCATATCCCCCACGCGGTCCGTGAAAGCGCAGATACGCGAACGCGCCGGCCGTCCACTTGGGCGCCTCGCAGCCCTTCATGTCATGCACACAGAATGCGCAGTCACGCTCACGTAGGATGCGCACGATGTCCTCGTCATACCAGGAGGGATCTCGAAACTCGAATGCGTACAACGGGCCGTCAGGCAGGCGCTCGACGAACGACGCCAGGCGGTCCGGGTTCTTCTTCCACCGCGGAGGGAGATGAAACAGGACCGGCCCGAGGCGCGGCCCCAACTCGCGCGCGCGGTCCAGGAATCGATCCAGGGCGCCGTCGGCCTTCTTGAGCTTCTTCATGTGCGTCAGGTATCGGCTCGCCTTGACCGCATACAGGAAGCCCGCAGGCGCTTGGTCGCGCCACTGGCGAAAGGTGGTCTCCGACGGCAAATTGTAGAATGTGTTGTTGATCTCAACCGTGTGGAAGCGCTCGGCGAAGAACCCGAACCACTCCTCCTGCGCGAGACCCTTGGGGTAGAACTTCCCGCGCCAGTGCGGATACACCCACCCGGAGGTGCCAACGCGCGCCCTGCCAGCCAAGAAAGCTCTCCCACTACGTACGAACTCGGCCAACCGTCCGGTGGACGGACGTCAACGTCCTCATCCGTGAACAAGTTCGGTGCCAGCGTACCGGGACTGGCGGCAATCTTGCTTCCCTAATTCTCTTGCTCTCTTCTGCTTATGACACAGCGAAGCAGCCGGATCTTCAGCACACTACCGGACAGGCGGCTCCTCGGCCACGTCGCACGGATGAGACCTGTCATTCAGGACTGAGACGCAGCCGGGGGGCTCCCGCCGATCAGGCGTGCGGTCGCTCCATGGCCAGGCCCTTCCGCCAAGCGGGCGGCCTCTCCTGCGTCAAGCATGAAATGCCCAGCGCACCAGGTCTTGGGCACGCAACAGGAGAATAGCGGTCGGAACTGAGGCTCGCGTCCATGGATTTCAGCGCGATAGAGTTCATCGCGGCGTCTTTGCCAGAGGCAGTTCGAGCGTACTCAAAGCTCCTTCTTCTGAGACGATCTCGAGTTCGAACGGATCGGGAAACACCCTGGCCTGGGGGGCTTCTGAACACGCCAGCACGATCCGGATGCTGTGGCCCTTTCGGAACACATTCGCCACAGGCCACAGCTCTATATCGAGGCCTTCGAGCTTTCCAGGCTGCATCGGGCAGGGCCGGTCGTGCCCCTTCCTGTGCGCAAGCCGCAATCTGCCGTTGGCCACCTGCCTCCTGCGGCCGTCGGGGAACACGTCACACAGCTTCACGAACAGGTGACCGTCTTCTCCGCTGCACCTGACGCGCAAGTGCAATACCGGACCACCGATGATCGTGACATCCTCCTTCAGGGGACTGGTGGTGAAGACGAGCGCATCCTCTTCGTATCTGCGCATATCGAATATGCCCGTACCTGCCATGCCCGCGAGCGGCCCCTCCGGATCATGTCTCAGAACGTACTTCGCCGGCTTTGCCCCGTGCGCCCCCGTAAGCATGTTTCTCTCTGAACAGACCAGCCTCTGCATCTTGTCGTTGGGTACGGGCCAATCATTGAATGTATGCCATTCCTCGGTTCCCATCACATATAGGCTGACCGGCGGCTCGTCCATGATGCCGTTGTCGATGCCCTTGAGCCAATAGTCAAACCATCTGAGCCGGAGCTCCATGAGATCGACGTTTTCCTGTTCCCCGTGCGTGCGCTGAACGCCCGGCAGAACAATCAGCTTCTTCGGCCCCTTGTGCGCTAGATAGGATTCACACGTCCCTCTGAGAAAGTGGTCGAACCATACTCCTGCGTAGTATACAGGGACCTCGCATTCCGAAAGGAAGGGCTCATGATTGAAGCTCTCCCAGATCGGTCCGTATTCCGGTGTGTTGCAGAGCTCCAGATACTTGGACTGCAGGGCGGTCCAGGTTCCCTCTTGCGAACGCTCATAGCGCCGATTCAGTCGCCACTGACGCACCCCGCCGCGGATGCGTATCCCCTCCGCTTCGATCGAACCTTCCTTCGCCGAGACGTTCTGTACGGCGATGTCGGGCGAGATGAAGCCGGTCATGTGTTCCTGCCAACGGACGACCTGTTGGATATTCAAAATGCCGCCGGGAAACCATCGATCGTGATAGTAGTTGGATGGAGCGGACGCAATGAACACCGCCTCCAGATGTTCCGGCTTCCCCTCTGCCGTGACGAGTTGCGACACCCCAGCCGCAGACCCCCCGAACGTACCGATCCTCCCGTCGGAGAACTCTTGTTCCGCAAGCCATTCCACGATATCCGCCCCATCGAACTTGCCGTCCGCGACATTATGATAGGTGAACTCTCCTTCAGACCCGCCGGTACCCCGGATATCCACCGCGCACAGGACATAGCCGGCGTGTACATACCGCCGAGCTTCAGCGACATCGAAATTGTTCTTGTTATACGGCGTCTGCATACAGAGGCAGGGGAAGCGTCCTTTGATGCAAGGCCGGTAGATGTCACACGCCATGCTGGCGCCAGTTCGTGTCGGGATATAGACGTATCGCCTTACGTCCATCTTGTACCTGATCTGGGTCTTTCTTGGGAGATGCGGAAAAGACGTCATCCCCTTACCTCCTGCCCCCAAACACGCGGGCGATGCTTCTCCGGACAGCCGGATGTGTATCGCACACCGACATCTCCCTGAGACTTCCTTTGGCTACTCTGCTAGGGATTTGTCCGGGAACTTCAACAAGCTCTTCCATCTTCGTCCCATGTGAGGGCGCCATACCGAGAGCGCATCTCTCCCTTGTCGCGCCTATTCGGTCAGCGCCAGGCCGTGCTGCTGCATAATCTCCTGGGTCAGCGGACGATCGATCAACACCGTCCCGCCCTCCTCGATGCGGATGTGCCCGCCTACCTCGCCGGACCGGTTGAACGTCACGGTATATGTGCGCCCGCCGCGCGTGAACGTCACCCCTAGCTGGTCGTCGCGTTCCAGGAGCTCACTCTGGACCATGCTCTCCACGTCCTGGCTCGAGGCCTGCAGCACGTGCAGGAACCAGTCCTGCGTGCGTGCCTCGCCCGGCTTCACCTCCATGCGCCATCGGCCCATGGTATCCGGCACCTCGCCCGGCGTGTGACCGGGGACGTTGCTCCAATACTTCCAGTCGTCGGCAATGGCATAGTTCTTTCCATCGACCCAGAACTCCTTGCCCGGACCGCCGACCTTCTCGGGCACCGCATCTCGTGGATACAGGGTCTGGCAGAAGAGCCGGCCCTCGCCCTGGTCCGCGTGCCAGACCGCGTCGGCCACCTGGGGCTCGTTC
>CAZOBJ010000018.1:0-44033 GCA_964577825.1 uncultured Planctomycetales bacterium | reverse complement strand
GCCGGCGCCGAAGGGCCATGACGGCGAAGACAGGCACGCATGAATCGCGACACGACCGAAGCCTCACCCAAAGACCGATTGAAGAAGCCGCTCGTCGCCGTCCTGGCCGCGGAAGTCGGGTTGGTCGTGTACGTGCTGTTTTCGAACGACACGGCGCGGATCGTACAGGAATTCGGCCTGTTCCAGGACGCGCAGAGCGTGATTCTGTATATCTCCCTTGCCGTCTGCGCGTACCAGGTCTGGCGGCGCAGCCGACCGCTGGGCGCATGGTGGTTTCTTTTCGGTGTCATGCTCATGTTCTTCTGCGGCGAATCGGCCCTCGAGCAGGAATACCTGTTCGGCTCGCTCCAGGCGGACGGAGTTCCTATCCGGGCCTTCAGCGTTGCGTACCTGGCGGAAGACATACCCCTCTGGATCAAGTTCGCGGTCGCGGTCCCCTCCGCGGTCTTTCTCTGGATCTGGCTGCACGGGCTTTGGAAATTCAGGAGCAGCTTGTGGTCCGCGGCCGTGCGGTTGCGCGGGACGCGGCCGCACTGGCTCTTTGTCGCCTCCATGCTCGTGCTGGCCATCTCGCAGCTCGGGTATGCTGTGCCCGGTGCGGCGCAAGGTGGAGTCGGAGTGGAGGAAGTCGCCGAACTCCTGGGCGAGACGCTGTTCCTGTTCGCCGTGCTGGACCTGCATCTGCGCTTGCGCGAATTCGCGCCCCGGCTCTTGACCGGCACGGAGCACTGGATCCCTTCGGCAGAGCGGCCCGCGAGCCTTCCGACGGTCTCGTGCATCGTTCCCGTGCACAACGAAGCCGCCCGGTTGGCGCCCACGATCGAGAGCCTGCTGGCCCAGGACTATCCGGCCGAGCGGATGGAAATCGTGGTCGCCCTGAACGGCTGCACCGACGCGTCGGCCGTGGTGGCGCGGCGGTATCCTGTCAAGGTCGTGGAAAGCGACCGGAAGGGCATGTCCTTCGGCAAGAACCTGGGCGCTCGAGCGGCCTCGGGCGACCTGTTCGTGTTTGTGGACGCGGACACCGTGCTCCCGCCCCAGGGCGTCGGCGCGCTCGTGGCACAGATGCGCCGGCACGCGCGTATCGTGGCCACCGTGGCGGGCCTTCCCGAGAGAGGCGGCCTCGTGGTCCGGGCCTGCTTCTGGATCGCCAACAGGTACGCGCAACGAACCAAGACGCACGCACCGGGAGGTATCGTCGCGATAGACCACGAGACGTATGCCGCTATCAAGGGCTTCGACGAGGGATTGCGGCAGGGCACCTCCACGGACCTGTTGCGCCGCGCCTGCGCGACCGGTGCGGAGTACGTGTGCGTCGACACCGTGCGGGCGGCTACCTCCATTCGCCGGTTCGAGAAGACAGGCATTGTCTCGCAGATGATGGACTGGCGCCGGAATCACAAGATGCTCAGCGAAAACGAGCGGGCGGCCTTGGCCAAACGCGCCTACCAGGATGTGCGATGACGCGCGTCCTGATCGTCAATGCGGACGATTTCGGGCTTGCCGAGTGCGTCAACCGGGGAATCGAGAAGGCCCATCGCGAGGGCATCCTCACGAGCGCCACCCTGCTTTCCAACGGCCCGGCCTTTTCCGACGCCGTGGAGCGGATCGGCCGCGCTGCGGACCTCGGCGTGGGCCTGCACCTGAACCTGCTGCGCGGCCGGCCGGTTGCGCCGCCCGACAGGGTGGCCGCGCTCGTCGGCGCGGATGGCCGGATGCATGGGGGCTTCCTGTCCGCCGGGCTCCGCTCTTGTTCGCGCGCGTTTCGCCAGGCGGCCGAGTACGAGTACAACGCCCAAATCGAGAAGGCTCTGCGCGCCGGGGTGCGGCTCACGCACCTGGATTCGGAAAAGCACCACGCCGTGTGGCCGCCGCTTGCCCGTGTTGTCGAGCGTCTTGCCATCAGGCACGGCATCCCCGCCCTGCGGCGGCCCGCCGAGGCCGTGTGGACCTGCCTGCGCAGAATGCCCGGGGTCCGGGTGCGGGGGCTGATGTCGGCCGCGGTCGTGCGGAGCGTCGCTGCGATGCGCCGCGCTCGGCTCGCCACGCCGGGCCGGTTCTTCGGCCAGGTGCACATCGGGGCCATGGACGAAGCGGTGTGGCTGCGCCTCCTCGACGCGCTTGCGGAGGGCGTCACGGAAGTCATGACCCATCCGGGCTTCTACCTGCCGCAGGAGCTCTCCGCCGCGGCCGCGGAGATGGGCGCGTCATGGATTGACGCCCGGCGCGAGGCGGAGCTGCGGGCCTTGTGCTCGGAGCGCGTCCGGGCCGCAGTCCAGCGCAACGCCATCGACCTGCGCACCTTTGCCGCCTGCGCGACGGGGTCGGCGCATCCGTCTTCGGCGGCCTAGCCTGGCGTGGCATGGCGCGCGTCGTCTTGAGCAAGCAGCGTCACTGCTGGGCGGCCGCGTCTTCCGGTTCGGCCTCGGGCGCGTCCGTGGTCTCTTCTTCCGCGTCGTCCTCTACACCCACGTCGAACACGATGTCCGTGCCGAGGCAATGGATTGTCTGGATCGCGTCTCCGTCCCTCACCACGCGCGTGCCGCCGTTGTCCTCGCCGTCGGCCCCCACGCTGTACACCGCATACCCGTCCTGTGTGCGCACGTAGCGAAGCGGGTCGCCGGTGAACGGGTCGAGCGGCACGGCGTCCAGGAACTCGGGGACAAGCTGCTCAAGGCCTTCCGGCAGGCGCTCATGCGCGAGCCGGAAGCGCTCCACGGCCACGGCCACGCGTGCGGTGCGCAACAGGGCGATACTCATCCCTTCCCAACGCACAGCGCGCCATAGATCAGGCGCGATGGACTTTGTTATTGGACAGTATATGGGAAGGTGCGGATTCTCGGGCTGGCGCGACCAGGCAGCCATGCGCTCGTGTACCGGCTTCTCGGCCAGGTCGATCCATGTGCGCATGAGCCTGAGGTACTCCGCGCGATCGAGCGCACCGATCATAGGCCACGCCTCCTGATCGAACACAGCCACACCCATGCAGCGTTCTCCGGCAAGAGCGCGTGCCAATGCGACCGGGTCTTCCTCTCTCTCCAAGGCCTCTTGCAGGTCGGCGAGGTGGGCGTCCGCGTATTTCGTCCGGCTGAGCACCTGCCTCAGAGTGTCGACAGAGATTGCGCGGATTGTGATGCGAACAAGATGCGACAGGAATAGCGGCTCATGGCGCAGGCTGCGCGCAAGGGCCAGGCTGCTCTTCACGCTGCGCGCGGCCGCACCAGGACGATCGGCCTGCGCATGGACCAGGGCGTCGAGCGTCAGGAGCTTGGCACAGAAGCGAGCCTTCGTTCGGTGGGGTGCCAGGGCGTTGTAGCTCTTGCGCAGATCCACCGGGTAGCGGCATTCCTTGATCTCGGCCGCTTCGTGGAGAAGCTCCAGGGCCTCGGCACGCTCGGCTAGGAACTCCTCCATGAGCGCGCGCATGCTCTCGCCGATGGGTTCGGTGGCAGGCAGTCTGTGGAGGCTCGGACTGTCGAACCCGAATGCGGGCAGCGCCGCGTATGGACCTTCCTTGTAGTACATCTGCCCGTACATCTGCCCGAGACCGCCAAACGCCTTCTTGTACACGTCCGCGGCGTTGCGGCCCGTGGGCTCGTGGTACCAGGCGTTGAGCTCCTCCAGGGTGGCCGGGTACCCCTCGGCGCGGATGCGCGCGCGCGGATCCCCTATGCGCGCCCACCACACGAACACCCCGATCGCCGCGGCGGCGAGCACAAGCCCGCCGAGCACGATCCACCGCTTGCGATGTCCCTTGTTGCCGGTTCGGGCCATGATCCGGCCCTCCCTGTCCTGTGCCGCGCCCATACCCAGGGTCCGCCCCGCATATCCTAACGTATACCCTGGGGCGAGTCCTGGTCAAGCCGGTTTCCGGTGGCATCCATGAGCGCGTGGGGCGAGCGGCGCAGCCCGCGTGGCGCCTGCACCTTGGAGCCGGAGCCCGCGCGTCGCCCCCCGCCTGCCGCAAGCCAGCTCGGTTCGCGGCCCGGCTCCTCGACGTGCGCGTGGGAGCAGCGGATTGAAGGCGTGCAGAGAAGGCCTGAGCCGGTCTGCACCCTTGTACACAAGCTCTGGGCGTGAGAGATTCGCGTCGGTTGGCGTGGCGGGGAGGTCGTCTCAATCATGCGGCCGCGGCGTAGAAGCGGACCGGCCGGAATCGCCTCGCGCCCGCCCAGAGCGCTCGGGCGGCCGGGAGGTGAGAGCGCGGGTCAGTCGAGCCCTCGCATTCGGTCAGCGCCCCCATGACCAACGGGCCAGACTGTCGCCTGGAGGCACAGGTGGGGTCCGAAGCCGGGTGATGAGGCCCGCTCGCGCGTTTGCTTTCCCCTTGACCCTGTCTGCTCGACGCGGTATCTCCGGAGGCCGGAGGGTGCGTATGGCGCTGCGGAAGCGGTATTGCGCGAACCATCCCGACCGGCCGGCCATCGGCATCTGCGTGGTCACGCACAAGCCCATCTGCGCGGAATGCTCCACGCGCTATGAGGGCGTCAACTACAGCAAGGAAGGCCTGGAGATCCTGCGCAACCAGCGCGCCCGCCAAGGGAGTGAGGCGGGGCTGGGCGAGCGCCTGGGCGTGATCCTGGTCGTTGCGCTTTGCCCGGTCTTCATTGGGCTCCTGTATCTGTTCTATCTGGGCAGTGCGGATCTGTTCGTGGATCTCATGCATGTGGACCTCACGCCATGACGGCCGCAACCGCGGACGTGTGGATCCAGCCGCGTGCCGGCCAGGCCCTGCAACCCGCGGATGCGGCCATCGAATACCTGCGCAGGTACTGCATGCAGCTCGTCCCGGTCTATGTACTGGCCATGGCGCCGTTTTCCGTAGTTGTGTTCCTGCTCATCGATGCCATTTACGCCCGGCACCGAGAGGCGCTGCCCTTCTACTGCCTGCTGCTGACTGGCGCGACCGCGTGGCGGTGGATCGGATTGGGCATGCTGCAGCGGGGGGTCCAGACCCGGCTGCGCGGCGATCCACCCCGGCCTCTGCGCGATCGGTTGCCCGCGATCCTGCTCGCGCGCCTGTCTGCATGCATGGCCCTGACCTGGGGGTCGTTCCTGGTGTTGCCTTCGTTCTATGGACTGTTTCTGTCCGGTTTCGCCGCGCCGATACTCCTGGAGCACGAGGGACGCGCCCTGCCTGCGGTGCTGCGGGCCCTGGGATGGATCCATCGGGCCGCCTGGCGGCTGTGCAAGGTGGCGCTCGCGTTCGCCCTCGCGGGCCTGCTGCTTCTGATCGGTTTGCTGGCCTTTCAGTTGCTCCTGACCGAGACGGTGCTCCCGGACTTCCTGGGACTGCGCGCCCAGGACTTGGCGCTCACGCTGGGCAGCGGCGCGTGGGGGATGTGCCTCTTGTACCTGGTCTGCCTGCCCGTCGACCTGCTGTGGGCGATCGCTTCGGTCATGCTCTTCTACGATCTGCAGGCGCGCCGGCTGGGTACGGACTTGCGCGCGCGCATCCAGGCCCTGGGTGTGGAGGAGGAAGGCCCTTGAGACGCGTCGGCTTGGCGCTCTTGTGCCTCCTATGCGTCAGGGGCGTCTCGCTCTCGGCGGGCGCCGCGCAACCGCCGGCCGACTCGGGCGGGACCGGACGTCCTGCGGCGCAGGACCCGAACGAGACGCTCGAACGCATTCTCGACCAGCCCCTGTATCAGCGGTGGCGGCTCAGGCGAGAGCGCCAGCAGGCGGATGCGGTCCGCGCCGGGTTGGTGAAGAGCGTGCAGGAGATGGTGGCCCATTGGTGGCGCAAGCTCGCGGACTTCCTGAACAGGCTTCTGAGATGGATGCGTCCCTCGCCGCGCCCGAGAGGCGGCGGCTGGGGCCTGGCGAGCGTGGGCGGCCTGGCGGGCCTGCTTGAGTATCTCGCGTGGCTGGTGATCGCGGGGCTTGCGGTCTTTCTTGCGGTGCTGGGATTCCGCTACGTGTGGGGCAGGCGGCCCGCGCGCCAGGGCGCACGGATTCTCAGTCGCGAACAGGTGGGCAAGGCCCTGCAGCAGGGCGAGGCTCTGGCGCTGGACGAGGAGGAATGGCTGGCTGAGGCCGACCGCCTGGCCGCGCAGGGGAACTTCCGCGCGGTGTACCGCGCCTTGTACCTGGCGCTCCTGTCCGGGTTGCACGACGCGCGCAAGATCGACTTCCGCCGTAACCGCACGAACTGGGTCTATGTGCGGCGATATCGCGGCCCGGAGGAGGAGCGCGGCGCGTTCGCCGACCTGACCGAGCTCTTTGATCGAGCGTGGTATGGCCTCAAGCCCCCGGCCGGAGCCTCCTTGGCCGAGCTGCGCAGCACGGTCGATTCTCTGATCAAGGAGCCCGCACGCCATGGGTAGGCGCCTCGTGCAGGTCCTGGCGATCTTCGCGGTCGGCGCGGGCGTGTTCGCGTTCTACGCCCTCGCGCGCGACGCGAGCCGCGGCGGCGAGAGCATGCCCCTGTTCAGCACGCGGCGGTACGACCCGTACGGCACCGCGGCGCTGCATGAGCTGTTGCGCGCGACCGGCCACACGGTCCGCCGCCTGGACGAGCCGCACATCCCGCGCCAGCAGAGGGGGGTGCTGATCCAGGTGCTGGGCGTGCCGGTCCAGGAGGCGCAGGAACTGGAGGAGCTCTCGCTTTGGGGCAAGACCCCGTACGCGCTCTCGACTCAGGAGCTGCGCGCCTGGGCTGCCGAGGGGAACACGATCGTTCAGTTCTCTCGGGGGCAGACCGACCTGATGGAGGCCATGGGCGTTAGCGCATCGCCGAGGCGGCGGGCGCAGGCGCTGCGCATCCAGCAGCAACAGATCTCGGGGGCTTTCCCGGATGAAGTGGACGGACGCTTCGTGTCAGCGCAGTGGACCGATCAAGGGAGCGCGTTGTTCGGCGTTGGGTCTGCACACGCGCCGCTCACCTTGCGCGCGCCGCGGCCTCTTCGCGTCGAGGCGACGGGCGTGCCGCTCGCACGTGCCGACGAGGACGCTGTGGCCGTGTTGGTACCCTTTGGCAAGGGCCGGTTCGTCTTCGTGGGCGCGCCCTATCCCGTGCTCAACCAGGGCCTGGAGCAGGGGGGGAACCTCGACTTCCTGCTCGCGATCATCGGCCATCGGCCCGTATTGATCGACGAGTGGAGCCACGGCATCGGGCATGCGGACACGATCATGGAGTTGATCGTACAGGCCGGGCTGTGGCCTGTGTTCTTGCAGGTCGGCTTCGCGGTGCTGCTCTATGTGTGGAGTACCCGCGGCGTGGAACGCATCGAGGTGGACGAAGCGCCGCGCCGAGCCTCGAGTACCGAGCAGGTACGTACGCTCGGGCACCTGTATCGCCAGACCTTGAGCGGAGAGGAGTCCCTCGCGCGCGCGCGCCGGGAAATCTGGCGACGGCTCGCCGACGGGCTCAACTGCTCGGCCCAACAGCTCGCGCGAGGGCGCGTCGCCCTGTCGCCGCCAGACCGCGAAGCGGTGCGCTGCATCCGGCAGGATCTGGCTGCGGTCGAACAACGAGACTTGGAGTCCGAGCTCGGACGTCTGTTGACCGAAGCCCATCGGTTCGCACAGGAGAAGAGACATGACCGACGCACAGCCTTCCGCAGAAGCAAGCCGTGAGCTTCCGCCCGAGCTCGAGACGCTCACCGCCAGACTGCAGCAGCTCAAGCAGCAGCTCCAGTCAGTGATCGTGGGCCAGGGGCGCATGCTCGACGAAATGCTCGTCACGCTCTTGTGCATGGGCCACGCGTTGCTCGAGGGCGTGCCGGGCACGGCCAAGACCCTGGCCGTACGCACGTTGGCGCTGAGCCTCTCTTGCAAGGCCAAGCGCATCCAGTTCACCCCCGACCTGATGCCCTCGGACATTGTGGGCACGAATGTGTTCAACCTGGCGCAGAACACGTTCGAGCTGCGCAAGGGGCCTGTGTTCACCGACCTCCTGTTGGCCGATGAAATCAACCGGGCGCCGGCCAAGACCCAGTCGGCGCTCCTGGAGGGGATGAGCGAGCGGCATGCCACGATCGACGGCGTGCGCCACGAGCTCTCGCCCGTCTTCACGGTCTTCGCCACACAGAACCCGATCGAGTACGAGGGCACCTACCCGCTACCGGAGGCCCAGCAGGACCGGTTCCTGCTCAAGATCCGGGTCGACTATCCCCCGGAGGCGAGCGAGATGTCGATTCTCGATGCGGTGCACGAGGGCCGCCCCTACGACAATCTCGCGAGCCGCGACGTGGTTCCGGTCTTTGACGTGCCCGGCCTGCTCCAGGCCCAGCGGGCGCTGGTCCAGGTCCGGGTCGAGCCCGGAATTCGCGAGTACATCCTGCGAATCACCCGCGCCACGCGCGAGGACGAGGCCATCCTGGTCGGGGCCAGCCCGCGCGGCAGCATTGGGCTTCTCGTCACCAGCAAGGCGCGCGCGCTTCTGCGCGGACGAGACTTCGTGACCCCGGACGACGTGGTGGCCCTGGCGCAACCGGTGCTGGGGCACCGGGTCACCCTGTCCGCGGACGCGGAGATCCAGGGCGCGACCGAATCGGAGGTACTTCAGGGCATTCTGGACCGGATCGACGTGCCACGATGATCGTACCGGGTCGCACCACACTGTTCATCGCAGGGGTTCTGGCGCTCGTGCTGCTCGGCGCACTGCTCAGCCCAAGGGTGGCTCACGTGGTCCTGGCGGCCGACGTGGGCCTGCTTGTCTTGTGCCTGGTGCAGGGCCGCGCACTGGCCGGGGCGGAGCTGTCCGTACAGCGCGAAGGTGCGCGGCGCTTCCAGCTCGGCCGAGAGGCGCAGGTCGTCTACCGATTGGAGAACCGAGGACACGCGCCTCTGGTGACTCGGCTGCGGCAGATCTGGCCGCGCGGATGGGAGGCCGTGGACCGCGATGCCGAGGTCCGCTTACAGCCGGGCGAGGTGGTGCGTCTTGCCCTGTGCGCGATTCCCCGTCGGCGAGGGCGGATGCGCATGCAACTCCCGGAGGTATCGGCGCGCAGGTCGATCGACTTGGCGCGGCGGCGCCTACCGGTGACCGGCGACGATTGGGTTACCGTGTACCCGGACCTGGAGAAGCTGGCCGCATACGACCGGTTGCGCAAGAGCCGGGCGCTCAGCCAATGGGGCATCCACCGACAGCGCATGATCGGGTCCGGCAGGGAGTTCGAAAAGCTGCGCGACTACCTGCCCGACGATGACTACCGGGATGTGAACTGGAAGGCCACCGCGCGCCGTCGGCGCCCGACCACCAACGTGTTCCAGGCCGAACGCAGCCAGGACCTGCTGCTGTGCCTGGACTGCGGACGGATGATGGGCAACCCGGTGGGCTCGGGCACCACGCTCGACTGCGCGGTGGACGCGTCGGTGATGCTCGCTCACGTGGCCATGCGCCAGGGAGACCGGGTGGGCCTGGCATTGTTCCGCGACACGGTGACCCGGTTCCGGCGGCCCCGGGCGGGCGAACGCATGGTCCGGCGGATCATCGAGGACGTGGTGGACGCGCGGTCCGAGACGGTGTTCCCCTCGTACGCGGCCCTGGTGGAGGCCCTGCGCACGCGGCACAAGCGCCGCAGCATGGTCTTCCTGTTCACGGACCTCAACGATCCGCAACTGGCCGAGGATCTCACGCGCGTGCTGCCGCTGGTGAGTCGACGCCACGTGGTCGTGGTCATCAGCCTGCGCGACCCGCTGCTCGCGCGCATCGCCGACAGCCCCGCGACAGAAGGCCGCACCGTGCACGAGATTCTGGCCGCGCGCCACTTGACCCTGGAGCGCGACGCTCGGCTGCGGGACCTGGTCAAGCGGGGCCTTCAGGTGCTGGAGACCGACGCGGATTCATTGACCACGGAGACGATCAACCGGTACCTCACGATCAAGGCGCGTCAACTGGTCTAGCCCAGAGGCGTTCTGCGCCGCGCGTTACGTAGTGGAGGAGGGCGTGTCTTGGTCCTTCGGCTCGTTCGGGTCGACGGGGACCTTGAACAGGTAGACGCCCAGCGCGCCGAACAAGAGCGCGGCCACCGTGATCTTCAGAGGATACGGGAGCGTAGGCTCGTGGATTTGGCTGAAGGTGCCTTCGATCAGGCCCGCGACCACCAGCAGGCACGCGGTCCCGATGAGGATGGCGGCCAGTCGCGGGCGCAAAGTACGCAGCTGCTGACGCAGAGTGCCTGCGTCGCGGCGGAACTGGGCGCGGGCGGGTGTACGACAACATCTTCGTCGAGCCGCTGTGGCGCACGGTGAAGTACGAGGAGGTCTATCTGCACCACTACGAGGACATGGACGAGGCGTGGTCCGCTCTGGCGCGCTACTTCCGCTTCTACAACCGGGAGCGACCGCACCAGGCGCTGGCTTGGCGCACGCCGCACGAAGTGTACTTTGGAACGCAGGAGGCGACGGGCGGTCCGGAGACCGCCCACGCTGTCGCAACTCCGGTCGCCCTACGGGCTCCCTCCGTTGCGACAGCGCCTCGATCTGCTTCCACCTTAAATCCCGCAAAAAGTGGTCTTGACAATTGGGGAGTAGCTCAGAGATAGTACATTCCAGATTCGTGGGTTTCGTTGGGTATAGAGCTTGGCTCGCGGCGGCCCGTCCGTCGGGCGCGTGCGCCCAGATGGCGGGGCCGTCGCTTCTTGAGGAAGGGAGACTGTCATGCGCAGGCATGTGATCGGTGCGGTATGCGCGATGGTGGTGCTCGCGGCGAATGGAACAGCGGAGCCGGCGCAAACGGAAGTGGACCCGAAGCGCTGGACCAAGGAGGCGATGTGGTCACGGTGCGCCGCGGTCTTGGTGCCGGCCAACGAGGTGCGGCTGGGCTCGGATGAGTACGGTCGTGTGTGGGATTTCTCGAAGGAGGATCGAGGTAACTTCACCTTTTTCGACGCGGTCACGGACGTGCATGTTACGGAACAGGGCGCGTTGGGCTTCACGCTGACCGAGGAGACCGCGACCCTGGGCTGGGGCAATTTCGGCGGGCACCAGCCTCGCGAGGACCGGGTCAGGTTTTGGCCCCGCTTCAATGTCCGGTTCACGGTGCGTCAGTCCGAGGACGCACAGACCACGCTGAGGATCCGGTTTTGGTCTCAGGGCCAGCGCGATGCAGCGCGAGGCACATCGTATGCACGCGGCGAACACATCAAGACATTGACTGGCACAGACTGGACCGACCTGACGTTTCATACCTGGTTGGAACCCCCGCTGCGGGATGGATTCGACCTGGAAATCGAGGGGCCGGCCGGCAGTACGCTGGAGATCAAGGACTTGGCCATCACGCGATACGACAATCAGGGGTACCTCCGCAAGGAGATCGCGGTGCCGGAAGGCGATGTGTGGCGGGCGCTGGTCGAAGTCGGGTCTATAGACCAGCTGAGCGTGAACGGCGAAGTAGTCAAACCCGCGCGCGTCCCCGGAGGCGGGGGCCTCGGCGCCTACGGCAGTGAGGTCGTCGATTTGCGGGGCTTCTTGGAGCCGGGCAAGAGCAACTGTGTTGCCTTGTACGGGCGACGCGCCGGCGAAAGCCCGGGCATGGTGCCGTACATCGCTATGCTGGGCAGCGTGGTCATGGATTCGGGCGAACGCATTCCCCTGGATGCGGACACCTCGTGGGCGTGGAGCCCGAAGCCGGCCGAAGGCTGGACCGAGCCCGGGTTCGACGATTCGGACTGGCGCCGCGTCAAGGCTGAAGGCGCTACACCGGCCGATGCGGTGATCCAGGCGGGCTGGCGATTGAGTTACAGGCCGAGCCGGTTGCCGGTATACGACGGGCTCATCCGGCTGCTCAACCCGGACGATGCCCAGCTTTATTACACGGAAAGCGAGCCGGTGATCTGTTGGGTGGAGGTGCCCCGCGGCCTGAGCCGAGAGGCCCCGGGGGTGACGTGGAGCGTGAGCCGATACGCGCCCGAGGCCTTCAAGGAGGTGGCCTCGGGCACGGCCCCGCCGGGGCGAGTCGAGGGGCGGTCATTGCGGTATACTATCAATGCCGGGCACCTGGATCGAGGTGTGTACCTGCTGACGACCGCGTTGGTCGCCGACGGCGAGGTGCTCGAGGAGCGTCCGCCCGAGGCGTTGGTGGTCACCGGACGTCTACCCATGCCTGTGACACAGGGCGAGACCTATACCGACGGCATGGATCTGGGTCTGGAGCGCGTGATCGATCTGACCGACCCGGGGGACGGCCCCTGGACCGAGGCGGCCGGCGACCCAGCCGAAGAACCGAGCATGGATCCGAACGCGGGGATTCAGACCGCAACCGTTGTCACTCGCAACGGGCTGACCTATCGGGAAACGCAGCCGAGTTACCGTGCAGTACTGTCCTATCTCGTGCAGTTCGAACACCCTGGTGATTTCTACCTCATGGAGCTGGATTATCCCAACGACAGGGCGCGCATGATGGGGGTGGCGTGTTCTGCCGCGACGTGGGGGCTGACCGCAGGGCATTCCAAGAGCAGCGCGACCGTCGTGACTGGGGGTCGATACCCCCTCAGCGGTGAGATGCAAACCTTGCGCTGGTTGTACCGACCGGATCCGGGCAATCACTCGTTGAATCTGGTGAACATCAAGCAGGGTGTGCCCGCCGCTGCCGCTGCGTTGCGGATATATCACATCGAAAACGGGCTTCCGGCGCTACACGCCACCCAGACGCATACCCGCTACAATGGACTAATGACGGAGCGGACCAAGGCGGACCCGGGGCGGTTCTCCATCACGGAACAGCCGCCCTCGGAGGTGAAACTGGCACACAGACAGGAGGACGCCCCCCTGGTCCTGAATCAATGCAAGAAGCTTGCCTATTACCTGGACGGATGCGAGGCGTTTGCCCGGTATATGCGGTTCGCGGGCCAGAATGTGCACATCATGGGCACGTTTCACGCCTCTCCCCTCAATACGCCGCCGGCCGTGTTCGATTGGCCATTCCCGTGTGCGCGGGTCAAAGGCGGGATCCGCGACATCCTGGGCCGCGTTCTGCGCGATAACGGCATCGACTTCTATGCGTATGTGGAGTTCATTTATACGCCGGCATTGGTGGAGCTAGGGCAGGAGCTGAGCGGGCGGCCGGCGTCCGGGTTCTGGGACACGCCTTACCTGGTGGATCCGAACGGCAAGGCGTACACGGCGTGGGATGGCCGCTACGGCTTCAACTTCAACCATCCGAAGGTGCGCGAGATCCTGCTGGCGACCGCTGAGGATATAGGCCGGAAATACCGCACGCTCTCGAACTTCAAGGGCGTGGTCTGGAACACCTTTATCGGCGAATGGCTTCCCACGTACCGGGGCCGATTGCACCGTCGCGAGCCGTGGACCAGGGACGAGTTTACGCATTACGGGTATGGCGACGTCACGATCCGTGAATTCGAACAGGACACGGGCGTAGAGGTACCGTTGCCTCTGGACAATCCGGAGCGCTTCCGACTGCGCCATGCGTATTTGAATGCCGAGCCCATGCGGGAGACTTGGGTGGCCTGGCGCGCGGAGCGCATGCATGGATTTTTCCATGAGGTGGCTGAGACTCTGCACGAGCAGCGTGTGGACCTGGTCTGCATCGCCGATCTGTACCTGCCCCCTCGCTACGATCTCGAGTGGCGGCAAAGCGGCTTGAGCTTCCGCGATTACATGCGGGCCAACGCCTGGGACGGGTCGTTGTTCGCTGAAGACGATACCGTGTGCTTGGCCACGACCCTTTGGGGGGTCTTGAACCGCGTGGATAGAGGCTATGGGAACCGCCCCGGGGTGGGATGGGACCAGTCCAGCGTGCCCGAGCGGTATGCGTTTTTCGAGGCCGAGATCAATCGCGCCGTGGAGATCAAGCACAAGTGGAACGAAGCGGAGAAGATATCGTGGAACTTGCCCTATCGCGAAGATTGGCCGCGGCAGCACCAACTGACCCTGGCGTATCAGCCGGACGGCGATCACACCCGCGAGGTCTTTGTCCGAGCCCTCATCGAGCTGGATCCGGACCTATTCTTCTACGGATTCTCGGACGCCACGTTGTTTGAGGGCAATGAACAGCCTTTGCGCGAATTCAACCAGATCCTGCGTGCGCTGCCGAGCGAGAAGTTCCGCCCCGTGGACAATACCGGGCTGAACACGAACCTGGCCATCCGCGAGCTGACGCAGGATGGGGCCTTTTGGTTTTACGTGGCGAACCCGGGCTATTGGCCGGTGCACGGCGAAATCGTGTTGGAGCATGGGAACGAGGTGATCGATGCGATCAGCGGCGAGGTCGTGTCCAAGCCGGGCCCGGACGGGCGAGCCACGGTCGAGGTGGCGCTGGACCCGTTCGGTGTAGCGGCGTACCAGGCGCCTGCGCCGGAGCCGGAGGCGCGAATCGTGGAATGGGCCGCCAGGGTCCAGGAGTGCGTGGGCACCGAGCATTTGGCGCACATGATGGAAGATACGCGTGCGCTGCTGGAGACTCCGGCGGTGAGAGTGGTGCTGCCGCCCGAGGATGAGACGTTTGTGCTCGAGACCCTAACCGCCGCGCAGCAGGCCATGGAGAGCGGCGAGTACGCTGAAGCCCTTTTCCTGGTGAGCAGCGACCGGTTCTGGCTGCTGAAGAACGTTTACATGGAGAAGGCCGCAACCTTGGGCACGGAGACGGAGCGCAGAGGGCAAGTGAGCACCGCACGTCGGAACGCCGTCTCGCACGAGGTCGACGAACCGCCGATCGTGGACGGCGCGCTGGACGACGCGATCTGGAAGAGCACGGCAGAGTACTCGGAGTTCGTTTGCTCAGATGGAATGCCGGCCATTGCCAAGACCGCGTTCCAGGTGGTCCATCACGACGAATCCATCTACCTGGCCGTGCGCTGTGAAGATCGATATCCAGACCGAGTGAAAGCCGAGGCCAAGAGCGAGAGGCAAGTGTTGAAGGACGATTTCATCGCAATGTTTATTCAACCGGACTTGGAAGAAGACGTCTACTACCAATTGGCGGTCAGCGCCAGCGCCGTCCGTTTCGACCAGGAGGTCAAGGCCGGCGCCAAGGAGTACGCAGCGTTCGCGCCCGAGTGGGAGGCGAAGACTGCGATTACCGAGGACGGCTGGGTCGCGGAAGTCCAGCTGCCCGCCGACGCCGTGGGGGGCGTCCTTCGAGAAGCCGGATCATGGGGGTTCAATATCCATCGCGCCTTTCGAGAGATGGAGGCACCACCGAGTTCATGGTCCTATACGCCTGGGAGCTGGCATAATGTAGCTCGATTGGGCCGATTGGAGTTTCGGCGCCGACGCGCAGGCGTAGAGCCGTAGGGCCTTGCGCTGCGCGAGCCCTTGAGAGGAGTCGTTCATGAGCGCGCAGGGCCCGAATGAGAACAGGCCTGCCGAACCCTCGGACCTGGCCACGCGCCCGATGCCGGACAAGCACACCTTGATCTCGCTGGACCGGCGCTTCACTGCGCAACAGATGCAGCGCATCCGCACGGGGCTCCTCCCCAGACAGATGGAGGACAAGTGGTTCATCTACTGGTCGGACGGGCGGCTGTGCTTCCACCGCAGCTGGACCGGGTCCTGCATATACGTGGCGCGGTTCTCCCGCGAGCACGCACGGCCAATGCAGCACTGGCCGCGTTCAAGAGCTTCTGCAACTGGATGAAGCGCGAGAGCCGCATGGCCGAATCCTGTTGCTCGTGTGGCGAGCCTCAACGAGAGGGCCGATCGGCGACAAGTCCGGCGCGCCCTGGCCGTTGCGGAAGCCCAGGACCTGATCCGGGCCACCGAAGCGGCCCGCCCCCATCATAGCTTGACCGGCCGCGAACGGGCGCTGGTGTATCGCCTGGCCCTGGAGACGGGCCTGCGCTACGGCGAGATCGATAAGCTGCGGCGCCTCGATTTCCATCTGTTCGCGGCCCCACCGAGTGTGTGCATCCCAGCCGAACACGAGAAGGCCGGGCGGGGCGACGATCTGCCCCTGCGCTCCGCGCTGGCCAAGCATCTGGCCGCTTACTCCGAGGAAAATCTGGCCGTCCCCGCAGCTCGGGCGTTTCCGAAGCTGCACAGTGCCAAGGGCGCCGAAATGGTGCGCGAGGACCTGAAGGCTGCGCGAGAGGCCTGGCTTGAGGCGAACCCCGGCCAGGACATCGGAGACCGCCTCGCCGAGACCGACGCCAGCGGCAAGATCGTGGACTTCCACAGTCCACACCACACATTCGGGGCCATGCTCGTCGCGGCCGGGGCGCACATGAAGGACTACCAGGATCTCATGCGGCATTCGGACATCAATCTGACTGCGGGGCTGTACACGCACAGCCTGCTCAGCGACCGGTCCAGAGCCGTGGCCGGGGTCTCGGACTTCAGTGCATCTGTGGCGGCCAAGATCGGCACGGACGATGGCCCGGGAACCGAACTGCATGCCCAGGGCCCGCAGCAGGCGAACAGGCCGGCGACAAGAAACGATTTTGATCCTGTCCCGGCCTCAATGAACGGGATCGACACGAGCCATGTCGCAGGAAAACAGGGCGAGAAATCAGTACTCCAGCAAGTGCACTCTTGAGCAAAATCGAGCGGAATCGAGCAAGTTGAGCAGGCTGGGGGAGAGGAACCCGCGAAACGCGAATCGCAAGAAAAACGCCCCGAACCGGCCGTCTACGGCCATTCCGGGGCGTCGGAGGGTGGAGCGGGTGAAGGGGATCGAACCCTCGGCATTCAGCTTGGGAAGCTGACGCTCTACCACTGAGCTACACCCGCCTGTCTGCCCTCTCAGCGTACCATCGCGCGCGCGTTTGTCAAGAGACCGGGCCGCCCGGGTACGGACTCAGGCCGCACGCCGTGTTCTCGATCAACGGGCGCGTGGGCCACATCACGCACACGCACGGTCCCGGCATCCGGCCGGTCCTGTAGGAGGATGAATACGGAGCCGCGGCTGCGCGTCCTGGGGTCCGTTCCGCCTCAGGGCCCGCGCGCAGGGCCCTGGTCTTGCCCCGGCCCCTTGGGCCGTTCGGTGTCCGCGTCGCGCTGGGTCGGCGGGGGCTGCGGCTTGCCGGGCTGTGAGGGGTCTTGCTTCTGGCCGGACTGGACGGGCCCGCGCTGCGCTGCGTCCTGGTCCCGTCCGGTCGTCTGGTGCGGCGTGCGTGGCTGGCCGTGCTGGGTCGGCTGCCCCTGGCTTGTGTGCTGGTCCTGCCCGGTGGGCGGTCGAGGGCTGCGTGGCTGGTCCTGCTGCCGCGGCGGCTGGCGCGGCGCCTTGTTCTCGTCCGACTTGGCGGCCTGGGCAGTCGCCTTCTTCTGCTGCGCGTCGCTCGGCGGGCGGGGCTCTTTCTTGTCCTCGGCCTTGGCCGTCCGGCGGGTGGTGCCCTTGTCGCCGCGGCGCACGACGCGCGTCGTCTGGCGCATGCGCAGGCCCGCGTGCTGGGCCTGGCTGCGGGCCTCGATCGCGGCCTTGGCCCGGGTGAACGACTCCTGCACGCCCGCGAACCGGTCGCCGAGGTACAGCCGCTGGGCGTCCGGATCGTGAATGAGCTCTTGGCCGGTGCCGTGCTTGAGCACCCGGCCCTCGTGGATGATGTACGAGCGGTCGGTGATCGTGAGCGTCTCCCACACGTTGTGGTCCGTGAGCAGGATGCTCATGCCCCCGGCCCGCAGGGCGGCGATGATCTTGTGGATCTCCACGCACGCCTTGGGGTCCACCCCGCTGAAGGGCTCGTCCAGCAGCATCACCATGGGGTCGATGACAAGCGCCCGGGTGATCTCCAGGCGGCGGCGCTCGCCCCCGGACAGGGTGTCGGCCATGTTCTGGCTCAGGCGCGTGAGGGACAGGTTCGACAGGAGCTCGCCCAGGCGCTCTTGGCGCTCGCGCCGGCTCAGGGGCAGGGTCTCCAGGATGGCCATGATGTTGTCTTCCACGCTCATGCGGCGGAACACGCTCGGCTCCTGAGAAAGATACCCCATGCCCAGGCGCGCGCGCTGGTACATGGGCAGCCGCGAGACGTCCTCGCCGTTGAGCCGCACCCGGCCGGCTTCGTGCGGGATCATGCCCATGGCGATGCGGAAGCTCGTGGTCTTGCCCGCGCCGTTGGGCCCGAGCAGGCCGACGATCTCGCCCGCCTCCACCTCGAACGTGACCCCGTCCACGACCCGGCGGCCGCCGTAGGATTTGACAAGGCCTTCCACTTCCAAGAGCGCCATGCAGGTCTCCTCACTGGAACGCGTGCGTGCACAGGGCAGCCGCTCGTGTGTGTCGACCGGAGAGCACGAGCCCCGCGCACCCGGCTATTCCAGTATACGGATGCGGTGGGGCGGCCACCACACGAAAAGGGCCGGCCCGATCAGGTTCTCGCGGGGCACCTGGCCCCAGGCGCGGCTGTCCTGGCTCGTGGGCTGGTTGTCGCCCAGGGCCAGGAACCCGCTCGGCCCGACCGGGTAGCTGGGCCGGTTGCCGAAGTAGTGGATGTCCCGGTCCACCGCCGCGCGCGCGAGGTCCACGGCCCCGTGGCGCAAGAGCAACAGCACCCCGGAGCGCAGGGGCTCGTCCACCTGGCTGGGGTGGCGCTCCACCGGGTCCTCGTACAGGACCGCGCGCTTGCCGTCGACCTCCACGACGAGTCGCCCGTCGCACCGATAGAAGGCGAGCGCGCGCGTGCGTCCCACCGGCCAGTCCAGGCGCGCCTGGGCCTCGGGCAGGGGGGCGCCGTCGCGGGTAAGCCACACTCGGCCGTCCTCTCCGAACGCGACGTGCGCGCGGTCGTAGGTTTCGTCGACTTGCAGCTCCAGGACGAACTCGCCCTCGGTGCTGCGGGGGATCAGGGTACAACCGACCCGCAGGTCGCCCACCGCGTGCAGGCGCGGGCGGCGGGTGCGGCCGCGGTTGGCCACGGGCGGGGGCAGGCCCGGCTTGGGGAAGTGCCACACCGTGGCGCGTACGTCCTCCGGGCCCAGCGGCCGGTTGCAGGTCGGGCAGTCCGGCGCGGCCCAGTCGCCCCAGGTGCGGAAGGGGCAACGCACGCGTCCGTGCTTCGGACAATCGACGATCACCTCGTTGGCCTGGATGTCCTCTTCGCTCAAGAACGCCCCGCAGTCCGGGCAGGTCGCGGTCAACTGCTGGGTATGCACGGTCTTGGCCAGCCGCGCCCCGCAGGCCGGGCATACGTAGTGGACGACCTGCCGCTTGATGTGCCGGTCGGTGACCGCCCGCCACTCCTCGCCCGCGATCCTCGAGCGGTATTGCAGATACGCGGCCCCTTGCGCGCGGCCCTGTAGCGTCCCGTCCTCCAGGCGCCAGCCCGCCTCCTCGCCTCCGGCGGTCCAGTGGTAGGCGAGGGCCTCCGGGCTGCACGAGGCGAAGTCCTGCGCATAGACCGGGATCCAGATCGCGTCCTGCACCTCCAGGGGTTTGCGCAGACGGCGCGGCTGCGGGTGCGCGGGATAGCTCACGTACAGGTCGCCGCCCGCGATGTAGACCGTCTCTCCGGGCAGGCCCACGCATCGCTTGATGAAGTTCTCGCCGTAGTGGGGCTCGCGGCGGTCCTCGGTGGGGAATCGGAACACGAAAATCTCCCACCGGCGCGCAGCCTTGGGGTCGCGCAGCCGGTAGCTCACCTTCTCGCAGAAGACCCGGTCCCCGGAGTGCGGCCGGCCGAACAGAGTGGGCTCCATGGACCCGGACGGGATGCGGTACGGCTCGAAGATCAGGAACTTGATCAACAGCGCCCCGCCGAACGCCACGGCCAGAACGATCACCCACTCGCCGGCCACGCGCGCCAGCCGCGAGCCTGCGCGCGTGTCTTCTGCCTGTCTGCTTCGGGCCATGGACCTCTCCTGCGCGCCACGGCACGGGGGCGCGCATGCAGCCTAGCGGCGCGCATGGGGCAAGTCAAAGCCTTTGTGGCCGGCTTGACATGCCGGCTGGCGCGCGGTTCAATTCCCTGCGGACCCCGTGGGAAACGGGTCCGGAGGGGAGGTGCATGAATTCGGGCAGACCCGATCCGGCTCCCACTGCGTCTATCCCTGTAGACAGCCCGGCAGACGCGGCCGAGCCGCTGCGCACCGACGAGGAGCTCTTGGCCGCGTACGCGCAGGGCGACGAGCCCGCGTTCGAGGAGATCTTCGCCCGCACGGGAGGGCGCTTGTTCGCGTTCGTGCGACGGTACCTGGGTGACCATCACATGGCCGAAGACGTGTACCAGGAAGTGTGCATGAAGGCCGCGCGAGGCGCCGGCGGGTTCGCGAGACGCGCGAGCGCGGCGACCTGGCTTTTCCAGATCGCGCGCAACGCGTGCCTGGACGCGCTGCGCCGCCAGGGACGGCGCCCGCGCCTCGTGCGCCTGGAGTACGGGGAGGCCGTCCCGCCCGTGGACCCGACCGCCCGCGCGTCGGACCCAGTGCAGGACCCGCCCGCGGCCGCGGAGCGGGCCGAGCTGGGTGAGGTGATCGTGCGCGCGGTGGAGGCCCTGCCCGCTGCGCAGCGCGAGGTGTTCCTGCTCAAGGAAGAGGCCGGGCTCACGTTCGAGGAGATCGGCCGCCTGACCGGCACGGGAAAGGACACGGCGAAGAGCCGGATGCGCTACGCCCTGGAGCGGCTGCGCACGTCTCTTGGCCCCGAGGTGCGTGACCATGGACTGCCCTGAGGTGCGCGAGCATCTGACCGACTATGTGTACGGCGAGGCCGCGCCCGAGGTGCGCGAGGCCGTGGCCGCGCATCTGGCCGCCTGCCCGGACTGCCGCCGCGCGGCCGAGGAGGCCGAGGCGGTGCTCGCCGCCTATCGCGAGGCGCCCCGGCCCGCGCCGCCCGAAGGCGCGCCCGCCCGGGCCGCGCAGGCCGCCCGGCCCAGACGTCCCGCGGGGCGGGTGCGCCGCCGCGTGCGCGTGCTCCAGCCGGACTGGCTGCGCGTGGTGCGCCATCCCGCGTTCGCGGCCGCGGCCCTGTTCGTGGTGGTGTTCCTCATGGTGGTGCATGCCTGGCGCGCCCCGGAGGAGGAGGTCGGGCTCGCGCCCCGAGGCTATCGGGCCGACCGGACGGACGCAGACGGCCGCGTGGCCGAGAGCCCGCAGCGGCGCTCCACGCCCGCGCGCGAGGAGCGGGCCGCGCCGCCGCCTGCCGCTACCTCTGAGCCCGCCTCGCCCGAGGTCGACCGGCTGCTCGCCCGGGCCAAGTCCATGCAGACGCGCGGCGCCGTGTCGCGGGCCGAGGTGGAACAGGGGGCGTCGGGTCTGGCCGAGGCACGGGCGCCCGAGACCGAGGAACAGGCCGAGGATGGCGCGCGCGGGGCCCTTCTCGCCGAGGCGCGCGCACAGCGCGAGCCCATACCCGAGGCGCCCGGTTTGGAAGCGGACCGTGCAGCCGAGGTAGAGGAGACCATGTTCGAGGTGTCTGCGCTGGAACAGGACCGCGTAGCCGAGGTGGACGAGGCCATGCCCCAGGCGCACGAGCTCGAAAGAGACCGTGCAGCCGAGGCAGGAGAGGCCGGTCCGCGGGCAGCGGCTGAGCCCGTTGACAGGGCGCGCGCCGAGCCGCCCGAAGCGGAGCTGCAATTCGGGCGCTACGCGCTTGAGCTCCCCAAGGAGCGTGAGGAGGCCCTCGCCGCGCCTCCGACGAAAGAGGCGCCTGACGCGAGTGCGACGACCGAGGCCCTTGAGCGCAAGGCGACAGGCACACTAGAACCTGCACCCCCGGGGCCGGGCGTGCCAGGGCCCGAGCCTGCGGTCGGGAATGAGGTCGCAGGCGCTCCATCGCCGCCTGCGCGTAAGCCCGCCTCAGGGCCCGGGGGGACCGTGGATCATGGGCTCGCCGCGGCGGACGCGCCCGAAGAACCCCGGCCCGCCCCGGCGGAGCTGACCCCGCCCGTCCCGATCGAGCCCGCGCCCGAGGCGCCCGCAGCCGCGCCGGAGCGTGCGGATGGCGGGGGGCGGCTGCTTGCCGATCTGGGGCTGACCGAGGGCCCCGAGTTCGGGGAGACCCCGATGCGCTCGCGACCCCGCGTTGAGACAGCGACAGGGCCCCCAGGCGAGGGGACCGGGGGAGTGCGCGGCAGGCCTGTGCCTCAGCCGGAGCTCGCCGCGCGCCTTGTGCAGCGCGGCGAAGATGTCTTGGCCGGACTGGCGGTGGAGGGGCCCCCCGCTGTAGAGGAGGCCCTGCCTTCGGATGGCGGGGCGTTCGACGGGGCAGACGCCGCCGAGCGAGAGGGCATTGCAGGCATGCGCCGTGCGCGCGCGCCAGAGCTCCCCGCGCAGGAGGCGGGCGCGGAGGCGGCCCGCGCGGACATGGCGCGTACGGGACCGGGCGAGGAGGCCGCGGCGCCCCGGGCCCTGACCCGGGCCTTGGCCGAATACCGGGCGGGCGACTATGCCCGGGCCCTGCGCTCGGCACAGGAGGTGCCCGAAGACGTGGGCGCGTTCGCCGCCGCGGCGCTCGAGATCCGGGTCCTGGCCCTTTGGGCCCTGGGAGACGAGGCCCGGGCCCGCGAGGCGCTCTTGACCCTGCGCGAGCGCGATCCGGACCTAGCCGACCGCGTGGCCAAGCGTCTAGGCACGGACGTCACTGGGGCCGATGCCGCGCGGGAGGAATCCGCTCCTACAGAATCCCCGTGACGCGCGAGGGCGCATGCCCGGCCTGGTCGAGCCACGCCGAGCTGCCTGGCCAATGCGCACGGGCTCCTTGCGGAGGGCCCCGGCCTGCGCAGCACGTTCACAGGCGTCCCGGCCTGCCTCGGACCTGGCGTGGACCCATCACGAACATTCCTGAATGCGGCCCCGTTGTCCTGCTCCGCATAATGCCTTGCGGAATGGGCAACTGCACGAAGCAGCCGAGGTTGACCCTCAACTCACATCGGTTTCTTGCGCTCCTCATTTGACATTCTATGTATCCTTTCGCATATTGTATTCTGCGGACGGTGCGCAAGCAGCAGCGGACGCGCGCGATATGGAAATGGTTTCGGAGTCCCCGTCCTGGCAGCCCCGGGCCGGAAAGGAGCCCCTGGCCCGCGGAGCGGGCCCCCCGGAGGACCGGCGACGCGCGACAACGCCGCTGCGGCGGCCTTGCATGTACCGGGAGAGAGATCATGCCCTGCGGCGAGCCCGTGCGCGTGCTCATCCTCGAAGACCGGGAAGACGACGCCCTGCTCGCGGTCCGCGCGCTGCGCGCGGGCGGGTATGCGCCGCAATGGGACCGCGTAGCCAACGCGGAGGGCTTGCTCGCTGCGCTGGACCGGCAGGACTGGGACGCCATCATCGCCGATTACCGGATGTCGGGCTTCACCGGGTTGGACGCGCTGCGCCTGGTCCAGGAACGAGGCGAGGACGTTCCTTTCATCGTGGTCTCGGGCACGATTTCGCACGAGACCGCGGTTGCGCTCATGAAAACGGGCGCCACCGACTACGTGATGAAGGACAATCTCTCCCGGCTGCCGGAGGCCCTGCGCCGCGAGCTGCGCGACGCGGCCGTACGCAGGGACAAGCGCCGCGCCGCCGAGGCCCTGCGCGTGAGCGAGCTGCGGTTTCGGCGCATTTTCGAGGCCGTGCCCACCGGGTTGATGATCGTGAACGAGGCCGCCGGTACCATTGACGATGCGAACCCGATGGCCGCGCGCTTGGCTGGACTCGCCCGCGAGGAGCTGATCGGCCGCAAGGCTCGTGACTTCCTATGTGCGCGCCCCCCGGGCGCCTGCCCGTCGACCGAGTGTTCGGAGGCCAAGCCGAACGGCGTGAGCGTGTATCTCGCCGCGGACGGGACCGAGATTCCGATCCTCAAGACCGTCAGTTCCATGCAGATCAGCGACGAGGAGAATGGGTACCTGATCGTCGGGTTCGTGGACGCGCGCGAGCGGCTTCAGGCCGAACAGGCCCTGCGGGAGGCGAACCAGCGCCAGGAAGAGGCCGTCGGCCAACTGCGCGACGCCCAGAAGCAGGTCATCGATCAGGAGCGGCTGCGCGCCCTGGCCCAGATGGCCAGCGGCATTGCGCACGAGTTCAACAACCAGCTCATGGTCATCGGCGGGCATTGCGACCTGCTGCTCGAATACCCGGACAGCTACGACAGCGAGCGCAGCCGAGAGATGCTGCAGGCCATCAAAACCGCGTGCCAGGACGCCACAGGCATTGTGCAGCGCATGCGCGAGTTCTACCGGCATCGCGGGGAGACCGAGCGGGTGGGCCCGGTCCGGCTGGAGTCGGTCGCCGACGAGGTCCTGCGCATCACCGAACCGAAGTGGCGCAGCCAGGCCCAGGCCGCAGGACGCGAGATCCGCGTGGAGCGCGACTTCCGGGATAGCCCGGAGGTCCTGGCCGCGGGCACCGACCTGCGCGAGGCGGTCACGAACCTCGTGTTCAACGCGGTCGACGCCATGCCCGAGGGCGGCACCTTGACCGTGCGCACGCGCGCCCAGGGGCCGGACGCCGTGCTGGAGGTGGCGGACACCGGCGTGGGCATGGACGAGACCACGCGCCGACAGTGCCTGGAACCGTTCTTCACCACCAAGGGCGCGGCCGGCACCGGGCTGGGGCTGTCGGTGGCCTACGGCGTGGTCGAGCGTCACGGCGGCAGCATGGAGGTCCGAAGCGACGTGGGCCAGGGGACCACCTTCCAGATTCGTCTGCCCGGACGGGCCGCGGTGATGCCCAAGGAGGACAAGGGCCCGCAAGGGACTTCCGCGGTCCATCCCCTGCGCATACTGGTCGTGGACGACGAGGCCGCGGTGCGCACCGTGCTGCGCGGCTGGCTGGAGCGAGAGGGGCATCATGTCGACGAAGCGGCCGACGGCCGAGAGGCCCTCCAGAAGCTCGACCCCAAGGCCCACGAGGTCATCGTCGCCGATCAGGCCATGCCGAACATGGACGGCTTGGGCCTGGTCCGGGCCCTGCGCGAACAGGGCTGGAACCGGCCGGTCGTGTTGATGAGCGGCTTCGGGGCCGGCGAAATGCCCCAGCCCGGCCAGCAGGGGGTGGACGCCGTGCTCGCCAAGCCGGTCGAGCCCCAATCTCTGCGCACTGCGATCATGCAGGCCCTGGCGAAGTGGTCGGCGGGAGGCGCGACAAACCCCACGTAAGACGAGGCCCCGCGGCCGAGAAGAGGAGACGGCGATGGCGGATACGAAGCGTCGCGTTCTGATCGTGGATGACGAGCAGAGCGTGCTGGCCGTGCTCTCCGAAATGCTGCGCCCGCTGGGCTGCGAGGTAGCCCTTGCCACGAGCGGCCAAGACGCCTTAGAAGAGATCGCCGCCCAGCCGCCGGACATCGTGCTCTCGGACGTGGCCATGCCCGGGATGAACGGCATCGACCTGTTGCGGCGTCTCAAGTCGCAGGACGAGACCCGGGCGATTCCGGTGATGATGATCACCGCCCTCGGCGACGTCGAGGACCGCATCCGAGCCATCGAGGCCGGGGCCGACGACTTCCTCACCAAGCCCGTGCGCGTGCAGGAGCTGCAGGTGCGCGTGCGTGCGCTCTTGAAGGTCAAGGCCTACTACGACCATCTGCGCGACTATCAGCGCGAGCTCGAGCAGGAGGTGGCCAAGCGCACCGAGCAGCTGGAGCAGATGGTGGGCATCCTCCGGGACGCGAGCCTGGAGACCGTGTACCGTCTCTCCCGCGCGGCCGAGTACCGCGACGAGGACACCGGGTCGCACGTGCGGCGGGTCGGGCGCTACAGCGAGCTTGTGGCCAGGACGATGGGCCTCAACGATGGCATGGCCGAGTCCATCCTGTACGCGGCGCCCATGCACGACGTGGGCAAAATCGGCATCCCGGATCGCATTCTGCTCAAGCCCGGCAAGCTCGACCCTGCGGAATGGGAGATCATGAAGCAGCACACCGTGCTCGGCTCCGACATCCTGAAAGGCGCGAAGTCGGACCTCATCCGCCTGGCCGAGACCATCGCGGTCGGCCATCACGAGAAGTGGGACGGCTCCGGATACCCCAAGGGCCTGCGCAAGGACGAGACGCCGGTCTCCGCGCGCATCACCGCGGCGGCCGACGTGTTCGACGCGCTCACCTCGGACCGGCCGTACCGCAAGGCCCTGCCGCCCGAGCGCGCGTTCGAGATCATCGGCGAAGGCCGCGGCACGCATTTCGACCCGGACGTGGCCGACGCGTTCCTGGCCAAGCGGGACGAGGCGCTCAAGATTCGCGCGGAGTGCTCGGACAACGGTCCCTCCCTGCTTGAACGTCTTCACCGGCAACTCGGGTTTTCTTGATTGTCGGTCTCTACCGACCTCCGGAGACACGCTGCCCGCCCGTGCAGCGTTCGCGCACATGCAATGTTGACGCCTGCCCCGGTTCGGATACACTGGCGGGGCCAAGCGGAACCAGCCGCCGCGCCGCTCGCAAAGGGGGAGCCAATGCCCGACGCCCAGACTCCGTCCGCCCCCGAGGGACCCCGCACCGAGGAGGAGATCGAGGACCTCCTCTCCCAGCCCGATGAGGCGCTTGTCGCGTGCATGGGCCGGGTGGGGGGCGACCTCGCGGTCCTGGGCGTGGCCGGCAAGATGGGCGTGTCCCTGGCCCGAGCCGCGGTGCGCGCCTCGCGCGAGGCCGGGGTCGACCGCCGGGTGATCGGCGTGGCGCGGTTCTCGGACCCGCGCGCGCGGGACCTGCTCGAGGCCGTGGGCGTACAGACCGTGCGCTGCGACCTCCTGGACCCCCGGGCCGTGGACAACCTGCCCGAGGCCGAGAACGTGGTATACATGGCCGGCCGCAAGTTCGGCACCGCTGGCCGGGAGGCGCTCACCTGGGCCATGAACACCGTGGCGCCCGCGTACGTGGCGCGCCGCTACCGCGCGAGCCGCATCGTGGCCTTTTCCACGGGCGGGGTCTACCCCTTCGTGCCCGCCGACAGTCGAGGATGCACGGAGGACGACCCCCCGGACCCGCGGGGCGAGTACGCCCAGTCGTGCCTCGGGCGCGAGCGCGTGTTCGAGCACTTCAGCCGCGCGCAGGGCACGCCCATGTGCCTGGTGCGCCTGTTCTACGCGGTCGAGCCGCGGTACGGGGTGCTGCACGACATCGCCCGCTGGGTGTGGGAGGGCGAGCCCGTGCCCCTGTCCGTGCCGCGCGTGAACGCCATCTGGCAGGCGGACGCGAACCGCCAGGCCCTGCGGTGCCTCGAGCACACCGCCAGCCCGCCCGCGGTGCTCAACGTCACCGGCCCGGAGGTCCTGTCCGTGCGCGAGGTGGCGCTCGCCTGCGGGCGGATCCTGGGCCGGGAGGTGTCTTTCTCGGGCGAAGAGGGCGAGCGCGCCTGCCTGGGCGACGCGCGCCGGGCCCTGGACCTGTTCGGCCCGCCCGGCGTGGACGCGCGCACGGCCCTCGCGTGGACCGCTCGCTGGGTGCGGCGCGGCGGGCGCAGCCTGGACAAGCCCGCGCACTTCGAGACAACCGACGGCCGGTACTGAGCCTCGGCGCAAGGGAACGCTCCATGCATCGCGACGAACTCCCCGGTCACATCCTGGACGCCGTGCGCCGCGGCGTGGCGATCCCGGCCCTGCCGCTGGCGCTCGACGCGGACCGCAAGTTCGACGAACGGCGCGAGCGCGCGCTCGTGCGCTACTACGTGGACGCGGGCGCGGGGGGGCTGGCCGCCGGGGTGCACTCGACCCAGTTCGAGATCCATGACCCGAAGGTCGGCCTGCTCGAACCCGTGCTGCGGCTGGCGAGCGACACCGCGCAGGCCTGGGGCCGGCGCCGCGGGCGGGAGCTCTTCCGCGTCGCGGGCGTGATCGGGCCCACCGACCAGGCCGTGCGCGAGGCCGGGCTCGCCCGGGAGCTCGGGTATCACGCGTGCCTGTTGGGCCTGGGCGCGCTGCGCGACGAGGGCACGGACACGCTCCTTGCGCACTGCCGTGCCGTGGCCGAGGTCATGCCGCTCGTGGGGTTCTACCTGCAGCCCGCGGCGGGCGGGCGCGTGCTCCCCTATGCGTTCTGGCGCGCGTTCGCGGACATCGAGAACGTGGTGGCCGTCAAGATCGCGCCGTTCAACCGGTACCAGACCCTGGACGTGGTGCGCGCGGTGTGCGAGGCCGGGCGCGCCAGGGACATTGCGCTCTACACCGGCAACGACGACCACATCGTCCTGGACCTCCTCGCCCCGCACCGGGTGCGCACGTCCGGGGGCGAGGTGGAGGCGCGCATGGTCGGGGGGCTGCTGGGCCACTGGGCGTTCTGGACCCGCCGCGCGGTCGAACAGCTCGACCGCATCCGCGAGGTCTGCGACGCGGGCGGGCCGGTGCCGCGCGAGCTCTTGACGCTCGCCGTGCAGGTGACCGACGTGAACGCCGCGGCCTTCGACGCGGCCAACGGCTACCGCGGGGTGCTGCCCGGCGTGCACGAGTTCCTGCGCCGCCAGGGGCTCTTGGCGGGCACCTGGTGCCTGGACCCGTCCCTGGACCTCTCGCCCGGCCAGGCCCGGGCCATCGACCGCGTCTGCCGCCAGTACCCCGAGCTCAACGACGACGCGTTCGTTGCCGCCCACCTGGACGAGTGGCTGGCGGGGTGAGGGGAGGGGCGGACGGATTTCAGACCGCATCGCCGCGCTCGCGCCCGCGTTCTACACCTTCCTGTGCTTCCAGCGGCCGGTGGTGTACCACGCCATGACGATGACCGACTGGAGAACCGCGGCCAGGACCGTGGCGTACCAGATGCCGCTCTCGTCGAACACCAGCCGATCGCCCAGGGCCTCGCGGAAGGGGATGGCCACGCCCCACAGCTCGTGAATGCCCGAGAGCAGGATCGCCACCGGAATCTGGATCCCCCACCGGCAACACAGGTTGATCAAGAGGGGCGAGGTGGTGTCCCCGGCGCCGCTCATCGCGCGGCCCAGCACCCCGAACACGGGCGCGATGGCCATGGCCAGGGCCGTCACGCCCAGGAAGTGCGCGCCCGCGGCCACGACCTCGGGATCGTCGTTGAAGATCGCGGTGAGCTGCCCGCCGAACAGGAACATGATCGTCGCCATGACAAAGCTCCCGGCCAGGGCCATGCCCATGCCGGTCCATCCGCTTCGCATCGCGCGTTGCTCCTGGTGCGCGCCCAGGTTCTGGCCCACGGTCGTGGAAGTCGCGGCCGCGAACCCGAAGATGGGCAGCATCCCGGTCATGCGCACCTGGGATCCCACCGCGTACGCGGCCAGGACCACGGTGCCGAATTTGGTGATGATCGCCATGAGCATCATTTGCATGACCGCGAGAAGGCTGGTGTTCATGCTGGCGGGCACCCCGATGACGAGCAGGCGCCACAGGGTCGGCACGCGCGGCACGAAGTCGCGCAGATGCAGCTTCACCCCGCTGCGTCCGCGGAGGAACAGGACGAAGGCCACCACGGACATGCTGCCCGCCGCGATGATCGTGGCCACGCCCGAGCCGCGCACGCCCAGTGCGGGCATGCCCAGCAGCCCGAAGATCAGGATCGGGTTGAGCGTCAGGTTCACGATGGTGGTGCCGATCCCGAGCAAGAGCGGCGTGATGGTGTCGCCCGTGCCGTGGAACACGGCGGTGAGCAGGATCATGGTGATCAAGCCGAAGATGCCGCCGAAGATGATGCGCAGGTATCCGACGGCCATGTTCACGACCTCTTCCTCGGCGCCAAAGACCTGCAGGGCCTCGTCGCTGAAGATCACGCCCAGGGGCGTGACCACCAGGCTGAAGAGGATCGCGAGCACCATCACCTGGCCGGCCACGTGGCTGGCCCGGCGCGTGTCGCGCGCGCCGATCGCGCGGGAAACCACGGCCACCGCGGCCGCCTGCGTGCCTATCAGCAGGGTCATCACCACCCAGTGAATCCTGCGGGACATGCCGATGGCGGCCACGGCCTGGGCGCCGTTTTCCAGCTTGCCCACGAAGAACATGTCCACCAGGAACTGGGCGGACTGGAGGATCTGCGCCCCGATGACCGGCAGGGCCAACACCAGGATGCCCCGCCACAGGGGGCCGGAGAGGAGGTTGGGCTGCGGGCGGTGGATGAGTCGCCGGATCAAGTCCATTGCGGCATTCTACGGCCCGGCCCCGGCGAGTCAATGCGCGTTGCAAAATCTCGGGTTCGGCCCTGGCGCGGCGACATCTGGTGTGCGTGGGCCTCGCGGCCGGGAAGCCGGATGGCCGCAGCCCACTGGGCCTCGAGAGGAGGCCGGCCTACACCTGCCTGTGCTTCCACCGGCCCGTGGCGTACCACGCGGAGCTGATGATGGCCTGGAGCACCGAGGCGAGCACCATGGCGTACCAGACGCCGCTCTCGTCGAACACGAGCGCGTCGCCCAGGGCCTGACGGAACGGCACGGCCAGGCCCCAGAGCTTCTCGATGCCGGAGAGCAGCGCCGCGGCCGGGACCTGCACCGCCCACAGGCAGAACAGGCTGATCAAGAGCGGCGAAGTCGTGTCCCCGGCGCCGTTCATCGCCCGGCTGAGCACGATCGAGATCGGCGCGGCCGCCAGGGACAGGGCCGTGATGCGCAGGAAGTGCGCGCCCGCGGCCACCACCGCGGGCGCGTCGTTGAACACCGCGGTCACCGGCCCGCCGAACAGGAACAGGGCCGTGGCCACGCACGCGGTTAGGGCCACCGCCATGCCCGTGCCGGTCCAGCCGCTCATGACGGCGCGGTGCTCCTGGCGCGCGCCCAGGTTCTGGCCCACGGTGGTCGAGGTCGCGGCCGCGAACCCGAAGATGGGCAGGAGCCCGGTCATGCGCACCTGCAGCCCCACGGCGTACGCGGCCAGGACCACGGTGCCGAACCGGGTGACAATCGCCATGAGCACCATGTTCAGGAGCGCGCGCAGCGACATGTTCACGCTGCCGGGGACGCCGATTACAAACATGCGCCACAGGGTCGGCACGCGCGGCGCGAGGTCGCGCAGGTGCAGCTTCACCCCGCTTCGGCCTCGGATGAGCAGGCCCAAGGCCACCAGAGCCATGCTCCCCTGCGCGATGACCGTGGCCAAGGCCGAGCCGCGCACGCCTAGGGCGGGCATGCCCAGCAGCCCGAAGATCAGGATCGGGTTGAGCGTCATGTTCACGATCGTGATGCCGATCCCAAGCAACAAAGGGGTCACCGCGTCGCCCGCACCCTGGAAGATGCCGGTGACCAGGAACATGGCGACCAGGAAAAAGATCCCGCCGAAGGCGATGCGCAGGTACCCGTTGGCCAGATCGACCACCTCGGCCTCGGCACCGAAGATCCGCAGGGCCTGCTCGCTGAAGATCACGCCCAGGGGCGCCACCGCCAGGCCGAAGAGAACCGCGACCACGACCACCTGTCCGGCCACGTGGCTTGCCCGGCGCGCGTTGCCCGCGCCCACCGCGCGCGAGACCATGGCCACGGTGGCCGTTTGGACGCCCACGATGAAGGTCATCAGCACCCAGTGGACCGTGCGGGCCATGCCCACGGAGGCGACGGCCCCGGGGCCGAGCTTGCCCACGAAGAACATGTCCACCAGAATCTGGAGGGAGAACAGGATGTTCGAGCCCATGATGGGCAGGGCCATGGCCAGGATGCCCCGCCACAATGGGCCGGTGGTCAGGTCCGGCCGCGGCCGATGGATGAGTCGCCGAATCAGATGCATTGCGGCATTCTACGGGGCGGACCCGGCAAGTCAACGTTCGCCGCAAAAATGGGAAGATGCCCCCGTGCTGGCCGAGTTCAGCGCCGTCCTCGCGAGGCTCGGCCCGCGCAGGCGCGGCACAGGCCGTACACGGCCAGGCGGTGGTGGGTGCGCACGAACCCCTGGCGGCGGCACTGCCGGTCGAGCCGGGCGGGCAGGGCGGGATCGGTGAACTCGACGAACGCGCCGCACCGCGTGCAGATCATGTGGTCGTGCGTGTGGCGGCCGATCGTGTGCTCGTAGTGGCGGTGGAGGTCCTCGTCGCGTACGGTGCGCACAAGGCCGGCCTGCTCCATGAGCGAGAGCGTGCGATAGACCGTGCCGCGGCTGACCCGCCGCGGGCCCTGGCGCAGGTCCCGGGCCAGCTCGTCGGCGCGGAAGTGGTCGTGGCGGGCCATCACCGCCTCGAACACGGTGCGGCGCGCGCGCGTCACCCGGTCGCCGCGACGGTGCAGGAACGCCGCGAAGGCCTGCCACGCGCCGCGCAGGCGTTCAGCCTGGTCCGACTTGGGCGCGGACGGTCGTCTGGCCATGGGTGCTCTCCGGGCGCGGCCACGGGCTCGCAAACCGACCGAATATGGCATGCGCCACGGCCCCGGGTCAAGGCCTGGGTCCGTTCCTGGGCCGCCCGCCCGCGCATGTCGGCGCGTCGCCCCGCGGGTCCGCGCGCATTGTTGCGTGGGAGATTGCCTGTGTTTTGCCTGCGTTTGCTCCTTGGTTGCGTATAATGAGATATGGACCTGGGCGGACGGTGCGGCCGGGCGCGATCGGTGCACCGTCGCCGCGCAGGCCATCACAGGGAGGGCGGCGTGGCCAAGCACCTGTTCCGAGACATCGAAGACCTGAAGCGCAAGATGCTCGTGCTCGGGGGGTTGGTCGAGGATGCCCTGCACAAGTCGGTGAAGGCGATCCTGGACCGAGACATCGCCGTCGCCGACGAGATCATCCGCGGCGACCGCCGGATCGACGAGATGGAGGTGGAGCTCGAAGAGGACTGCCTCAAGGTTCTGTCTCTGCACCAGCCCGTGGCGGGCGACCTGCGCATTATCATCGCGATCCTGAAGATCAACAACGACCTCGAACGGATCGGCGACCTTGCTGTGCACGTGGCCGAGCGCGCCATCGACCTGGCCGGGCGCGCGCCCATCGAGTTCCCCTTCGACTTCGTGGACATGACCACCCGCAGCCGCGACATGCTCAAGCAGTCGCTCGACGCGCTGGTGCGGCAGGATTCCGACCTGGCCCGGTCCGTTTGCGCAGCCGACGACGAGGTGGACGCGATTCGCCGACAAGCCTTCGCCCGGGTGGAGGACGGCATCAAGGAGCGTCCCGAGGAGGTTGAGAGCCTGCTCGATTTCCTGTCCGTGTCCCGGGGGCTCGAGCGGGTGGCGGACCACGCCACCAACATCGCGGAGGACGTCATCTACACCTTCAAGGGCGACATCATTCGCCACGGCCGCGGGCGCAAGGCCTGATCGTGCGCCCGGTTCGGCTCTTGAGTCCTGCGGGGCCAGCGCCGATCATTCCTAATAGACGCGCAGAACGTGCGTGCGGCCGCAGCGGACGATCCGATCGGACCGCGGCCCGAGCGGACAGAGGGAACCACAGGATGGCGCGACCGGCTATAGAAAAGCGCGCAGAGAAACCCCGGCGGCGGCCGGTCAGTCTAGCCCTGGGCTTGTGTCTGCTGGCATGGGCCACGCTCGAGGCAGGCGCCGGTGCCGTGGAGGTGGGCGACCGGTGGCAGCAGGACCTCAGATACGAGGAGCGCACGCGCGTCGGCGAGCTCATGAGCGCCCTCGACCACCCCTATCCCATGCGGCGCAAGGCCGTGGCCGAACTCGTCTCCATGGCGCAGGGCGAGGCGTCCGGGCTCGTGCGCGAGGAGCTCATGCGCGGGCTGGGCCTGGACAACCCGCAGATCCGCCAGGGCGCGGTGGAGGCCATGTCGCGCATCGGGGACGAGGGCCTGCTTTCGGCTATCACCAGCGCGCTCCCCTACGAGCCGGTGCTGGACGTGCGCGTGAGCATGCTGCGGGCGCTGCCGTGCTTCGCGGTGGACGAGGCGGATCGGACGCGCGTCGTGGACCTGTTCGAAGAGGAGGGGTACCGTGTCACGGAAGAGATGCGGGCTCTCCTGCGTCGGCGCCCGTTCGACGCGAGGCGGGGCAGGGGCGCGGACACGGAGACGCTGCGCCGACGGCGGGCCGTGGCCCATGCGCTTGCCGACCAGCTCGATCCGGTAGGCACCGCGATCCAGGGGCTGGATGACAAGAACTATGCCTCCCAGGCCCGCCGGATCGTGGCGCGGCTGTGGCGCGAGGACCTGCCGGACCGGCCCGCCGAGGTCCGGGCCGCCTGGGACCGTACGCGGCCCGAGGCGCGCCTCTCGGACCTGGCGTTCGTGCGGGCGGTCCAGGACCTGGCCGCGCGCCTGATCGCGGATCTGGGCGTGTTCGAGACGACCGACCAGCTCTCCGAGCTCGGGATGTGCGAGCGGCCCCAGGCCCGGACGATCGCGCTGCGCACGCTTGCCGCACTCGCCGAGTTCGCGCACGTGCGCTGGGCCGAGGACGAAGAAGTCCTCACCGGCCCGTGGTTCGGCGAGGCGGACGTGCTCGACTACCACGGATTCATGCACGCACTCGACCCCGAGGCGGAGGGCCCGCCCGGGCCCCTGGACGCGCTCTTGTGGGAGCGGCTGCCGCCCGTGATCCGTGCGCAGGCAAGGGCTGAATATGGCAAGGGCGAGGACTCTCTCAAGGACGCGGTGCTCGATGCGCTCAACGACCTGCTGGCCCTGCCGGATCTCGCGGACCGCGCGCCGGAGCTCGTCCAGGCGGCGGGCGCGCAGATGCAGGCTCTCGTCGAGCAGCCCGCCGGAGGGGACGAGCTCTCGCGCGTGCGCCTTGCCCATCTGAACCGGCGGCTCGTGGAAGCGGCCTATCCCAGGTTCCTGCACCGGCATCGAGTCTGGCGTCCGGTGGACGATGCGCAGCGGTCGCGCCGTCGGCAGGAGCAGGACGACTGCCGAGCCGCCGTGCAGGCCGCCTACGAGCTGAGCCGAGCCCTGGCGGCCGAGGATGGCCTGGACGTGTCGGCCCGGCGGTGGGTGTACGCGGCTCTGGGCGCGGCGCGCGTGCCCGAAGCCGTGGGGTTGCTCGCGGAGCAGGCCCTGCGCGCGCAGACGGACGCGGATCTGCGCGTGGAGATCTGCCATGCCCTGGGCCGCATCGGGGGACGCGAGGCCGCGGGCGCGCTCGGCGAGCTCGCGGTGTATCGGGGGCATGCGGCCAGCCTGCTCGGCCGTCAGGCCGAGTACCGGGTGGTGTGCGCGGCCTACCAGGCTCTGGGCGACATCGTGGCCCGGCCCGACGACCGGGGCGCCCGCGAGGCGACCCGTCTGCTCGTGCGCGCTCTGGACGAGACCCGGCCGCCACCGGACGCGTCCCTGCCCGGGTTCGCACAGCAGGCCCTGCGCGAGCTGCGGGTGGCCCTGGACCGGGGCGAGGCGAGCACCGAGCCCGAAGAGTGGCTCACCTGGCAGGCCGCGTACGCGGCCCGGCACGCCGCGCAGGCTCCGTTGCGCATGCCCCTGGCATCGGTGGCAGGCCGGTAGGGTCGGGTTGCCCGAACCGGCCACGCCGCGCAGCCGCGCGGGGCGCCCGGGCCGGGGAAAAGGCTCAATCGGGGTTTTCACAAAGACGATATCCCCAACGGTCCGGGGGCTGTGTGCGCGCCCGGCAAGGCAGGACTGTGCCTAAGCATAGGAAGGTCGGCGTGGCCAAGCGAGCCTACACATCGGGAGAGGCGGCGCGCCTGTGCGGACTGAGCTTGTCCACGCTCAAGCGCTGGATTCGCCGGGGCGCGCTTCGCACCTATCGCACCCCGGGCGGAGACATTCGGGTGCCGCACGAGCATCTGCGCGACTTTATGCGCGAGTTCGATCTGCCCGTGCACCGCCTCACCGAGGACGAGCCGCGGGTGCTGCTGCGCGTCAGTGACGCAGGCCTGCGGCGTACGCTCATGCGCGAAATCCGTGCCCAGGTCCCGCATGCGGTGCTGGAAGCGGCCGAGGCCGACCTGGACCTCGGGTTCTCGCTGGCGAGCTTCCAGCCCTGGGTGGTGATCCTGGAGGCGAAGCCGGACGCACAAGCCCTTGTGCCGGTCTGCCAACGCATCCAGCGATTCCTGGCCCCGGCGCCCGTGCGCATCGGGGCGGTGAATGCGCAAGCCGGGGCCGGCGGCTGTGACGGAGGGCCGGACCTGGCCCTGGAAGAGCAACCGGATTCGGAGGAAGTGCGCCTGTTTGTCGACCAGCTTGTGGGCGCGGTTCTCGCCGAACCCTACGAAGACAGCTCGCGCAGGCGCTCGGCCTAAGGGCCCCTGCACGCGGGAGACATCCATGGACTATCTGGACCACTGGGGGCTGCGCACGCGCCCGTTCGAGAACAACTCGGGCGGCGGCTTGTTCTTCCCGGGCTGTGAGCACGTGGAGGCCCTGGAGCGGCTCCTGTACCTCGTCCGGGACGGAAACATGTCCTTCGGCCTGCTGACCGGCGAGATCGGCGCGGGCAAGACGATCGTCCTGCATCAGCTCTGCGCGCACCTGGAGCCGCACCGGTACCACGTCGTGCACCTGCCCAACGGCAATTTCGAGGCTTTCGATCTATTGCGCGAGATCGTGTTCCACCTGGAGCGCCGCCGCGGCCTGCGCCTGCGCCGAGACCAGGTGCCCGACGGCAGCATGTACGAGCTCATGGGACGATTCTTCGATTTGCTCCAGGAGCGCGTGGCCCGCATCGGCCGCCTGATGGTGCTGGTCATCGACGAGGCCCAGGAGCTCGGGGACAAGGCCCTCGTCGAGCTCAAGAACCTGACGAACCTGGGCACGCGCGATCGCAATGCGCTTACCGTCATCCTGGCGGGGCAGCCGGAGCTCTCGGCGCGCGTGCGGTCGTTGCCGCAGATCGACCAGCGCGTGGGCCTGCGGTACCATCTGAGCTTCCTCTCGCACGAGGAGGTGGGCGAGTACATGGACTTCCGCATGTCCGCGGCTGGCTGGGAGGGCCCCAGCGCCTTTCCCGCGGAGACGAAGCGCGAGGTGTACGCCCTCAGCGACGGCGCACCCCGCGAGGTGAACCGACTGTGCAAGCTGGCCCTGGACCGGGCCTATTGCCTGGGCGAGCGGACCGTGGACGCGGAGGTGATGCACCTGATCGGGGCCGACGCCCTGCAGCAGAACGCTATGGTGTAGCCGGGGCAGGGGCTCCGGGTCGCGTTTGTCGGGCTCGACCGAGTATGGCGGAACGAGATGGCGCAGCGTCGCGACGAGTTCAGCCTCCATGAGATGGAAGAGCACAGGCGCCGCAGGGCGCAGGGCGGCGCCGCGCCGTCCGAGCGCGGCGACGGTTCGTCGCCCGAGGCCCCGGCCCGGGCTTGGCCGCCCGAGGACGAGGCCCCGCCCGAGGCCCTGCACCGCCATCCGGTGCCCGAGGGCGAAAGCCTGCAATTGCGCCGCAGCCTGCGCGTGCTGCGCAGGCATTGGCTGGTCGTGCTGCTCGTGTTCGCGGGCGTGCCCGCCATCGTGTTCCTTTTGGACCGCTACTTGCGCGACGAAGTGTGGGTGGCCAAGGTGCGCTGCGTAGAGCGGGACGTGCCGGACGCGCGCGACCTGCGTCTGGGGCCGGTGCCCATCGCGCTGCGCGCCGAGCAGACCGAGGGCGTGCGCCGGGTGCTCCACAGCGAGGACCTGGATGGGTGCCTGCGCGAGCTTGCGGACGCGTACATCCGCGAGCGCCAGGGCCTGCTCGCTGCGGACAAGCAGTTCCTGACCGAACTGCGCCAGGTGTTCGGGGACCCGCAGCGCTCGCCTCCGCCCGGCTATCTCGAACAGCGCGGCATGCTCACGGTGCAGGAACTGCACACGGGCGAGATGGAGATTACGGTGCGCGGCGGCCGGCCGGAGGTCCACAAGCTCGTGGCGCGGCTGCTCGTGCCCGCGTTCAACGACGTGGCTCGCGCCAAGCGGGTGGCGCGCATCGAGGACGCGCGTGATCGCCTGCGGAACGAACAGAAGGCCAACGGCCGGGCGCTGAGCGAAGTGCGCGTACAGCTCGCCGAGGTCACGCGTCAGATCCGCGCCTACGAGCCCGACCGGGACGAGCTCGCGCAGGTCGAGGATCCGCTGCGCGAGGCGCGCTTACGGGCCGCGAACGACCTGGCCGACCTGGAGCGCCGGTTGGCGTTGCTCAAGCGCGACCTCGGCTGGGAGGCGGCCCGGGAGCAGTTCCATATCCAGACAATGCAGGACATCGACGCAGTGCTCGTTGCGGGCAACCACCTGCGCGAGAAATGGCGCGAGCTCGTGGCTCTGCGCGCGGAGATGCGCACCCGGTACACGGACGAGCACCCTCGTCTGCGCGAGGTCGAGCGCGAAATCGAAGGCGTGCGCGCGGAGCTGCGCCGCGAGGGCAACGTGACGAGCCTCGACGAGGTGCCGCCCCTGCCTACGAAGCGCGAAGAGAAGATGCTCGCGGAGATCCGCCGCCTGGACCGCGAACGCGAACTCGCCGCCGCTCGCGTGGCCGACCTGGAAGAGCGAGCGGCCGCGGCCGAGCCCGCAACCGTCGAGGACCCGCTGGCCGGGCTGCCCGAGTCGGAGCAAGAGAAGCTGCGCGCGCTCACCGAGCGTCGCGAGGCATTGCTCGTGCAGCTTGACCGGCATCGCGAGCAGGAGCGGCTTATCTACCACCGGCTCGACGACCTGCGGCTCTTGCTCGCCCAGGTCAAGGAACAGCGTCAGTTCGACAGGATCGGGTCCGTGGTCTCGTACCTGGAGTCCCCGCGCATCCGGCTCGACGTGCTGCTGGGCGCGGTGCTGGGGCTCATCTTGGGCGCCGCGGTGGCGTTCCTGCTGGAGGGCATGGACACCCGGCTGCACACCCCGTTCGACGTGTACTATCATCTGCGGCTCAACTACCTGGGGGTGATCCCCCATTGGGAGGAGCGCGAGACCGTCACCATCGCGCCGGAGAACCCGGACAGCCATATCGCCACCGTGTACGAGCACCTGCGCAACAACATCCGGTACGCGCGCACCGGCGGCCCGGAGCGATGCCTGCTGGTGGCCAGCGCCAGGCAGGGCGAGGGCAAGAGCACCATCGCCGCGAACCTGGCCATCAGCTATGCGCTCGAAGGCAACAACGTGGTCCTGATCGACGCCGACCTGCGCCGTCCGCGCGGGCACAAGCTCGTGGACATCCTGCAGGGGAACAGGTCCCTGCAGCATGGGCTCTCCGATCACCTGGGCGGCGAGGCGCGCTACCAGGACGTGGTGTATGGGACCTCGGTCCCGGGCCTGAACCTGATCCCCGCAGGCGCGCACGTGCGCAATCCCGCCAAGCTGCTGGGCTCGGCCCAGATGAAGAGCCTGCTCGAACAGGCGCAGGCGAATTTCGACAACGTGATCATCGACTGCCCGGCCGTGCTGCCCGTGGTGGACGCGAGCACGCTGTCCGGGCATGTGCGCGGCGTGCTGGTCGTGATCGCGGCCGAGGAGGTGGAGGTCGGCGCGGTGCGCATGGCCCTGTATCGCCTGCGCCACGTGGGAAGCCCGGTCGTGGGCGCGGTACTCAACAAGGTGCGCGAGCGCGCCACGAGCTACTATTACTACGGGTACCGGTCCGGCGAGTACTACCTGCCCTATGGAGAGCGAACCGACCGGCTGACAGGCACCCGGACCCGGACCTAGGCCTTGCCGGTCCCGAGGAGCCCGCTTATGCGAACCCATGCGCGAATCCTGATCTCGCTCGCGTGCCTGTGTCTCACGGGCGCTGCGCTGCGCGCGGACCCGCCGCCGGGCGGTGCCCGGGCGGACCGCGGGCCCGAGCCGGCTCTGGCGGGCGCAAGTAGCCTGGGGCTGGCCGGGTACGCGTTCCGCGGGCCGGAGTTCGACGCGGAGGACGCGCCCCGCCGCACGCCGCAGCATGGGCTCGCCGCTTCGGAGAGCGAGGAGCGCGCCTCGAAAGGCTCCATGCACGTCCTGGCGGAGGTCCCGGGCACCGAGCCTCCCTCGGCCGCTGAGAGCGGGTCCCGTCGCCAGTACCGCATCCGCACGGGAGATATCCTCAGCATCAGCATCCCGTTCGAGGCCAACACTCAGCGCACCGTGCCCGTTCGTCCGGACGGACGGATCAACTACCTTTTCGACATCGAGGTGATGGCCGCCGGACTCACCTACCGCGAGCTCAACGACGCGCTGCGCAGGGAGCTCGCCCGCTACTACAAGAACCCGCAGGTCACCGTGATCGGCAAGAGCTTCGGCGGCAACTCGGTCTTCGTCATGGGCCCGGTGCGCGAGCCGGGCCGCCACGTCATCCAGAACGACACGCGCCTGCTGGACGTGCTCAGCCAGGCCGGCGCCATGGGGGTCCTCCCCGAAGCGAGCCTGGCCGAGGAGCGCCCGCGCGAGGTGGTGGACCTGGAGGCGGCCTATCTGGCGCGCGACGGGCGGATCCTGGACGTGGACTTCAAGCAGCTCCTGGAAGAGAGGGATCTTTCGCAGAACGTGCTCCTCCGTCCGCGGGACTTCATCTACCTGCCCAGCACCCTGAGCACGGACCGCAAGGTGTTCGTGGTGGGGGCCGTGCGCGAGCCTCTTGTCTACCGCTTCGCCGGACGGGTCACCTTCCTGGAGGCCATTGCCGCGGCCGAAGGCATGATCGACGGCCAGGCGTGGTCGCGCCGATGCTTCGTGATCCGGGGCGGGATCAAGGAGCCGCGCGAGGTGCTGCGCGTGAATTACGCCGACCTGGCCATGGGCCGGGCCTCGGACGTGGAGCTCGAGGCCGGGGACGTTGTGTACGTGCCCAAGACCCCGCTCTTCTACACGAACGAGGTGCTCTCCTCTGTGCTCGCTCCGCTGAACACCGTTTTGCAGCTGGACAACATCGCCAAGAACCGGTTCCGCGAGGGCGACCGGCAATGGAAGCACATCATCACCAAGTCCCGGCTTCTGGGCACGCACTAGGGATCTGCGCGCGTAGATGCGGACGTGTGTCCGGCCGAGACGCGGTGGGGCCCGCGGCCGGCCGGGGCAGGGCATGATCACCTGCGTGGGGCTGCACCCCGCCGTGGACCGGGTCGTCGAGGCGCCCGGGTTCGGGCCCGGGCGTCACGTGGACGCGCGCCTGGTCGTGCGCCAGGCCGCGGGCAAGGCCGCGAACCTGGCCCGGACGCTGGGGCTGCTCGGGTGCCCGGCGCAGCTTATGGGGTTCGTGGGATCCGAGGAACTCGAGTTCTATCGGTCCGGATTCGCAGGTCTTCCGGTCGACGTACGGCTCACGCCCGTGGACGCGCCCACCCGGGAAAACATGACCGTGCTCGACCCCACCGACGGTCGAGACATGCACCTGCGCGAGACCGGGGCGCCCGTGGGGCAGGCAGATCTGGCTCGGCTGGCCGCCCAGGTGCGCGAGCGCGCCGCCGGGTCGGATTGGGTGGTCTTCTCCGGGTCTCTGCCCCCGGGCGTAAGCCCCGAGGACCTGGCCGGGCTCGTGCGAGAGGTCGCCTGCTCAGACTTGCGCGTGGCCGCGGACCTGAGCGGCGAGGCCCTGCGCGTGGTCGCTCGGCACGGTGTGGCGCTCTTGAAGCCCAATCGCCAGGAACTCGGCGAGCTGGTCGGCCGCGAGCTGGAGGGGCTTGAGGCCCTGCGCGGCGCGGCCGTGGATGCCCTGCGGTCCGGCGCTGCCAAGGAGCTTCTGGTCAGCGACGGGGCCGCAGGGGCGGGTCTTTTCACGCAGAAGGGCGGTTGGTGGGCACACAGCCCGCCCCCGGGACCGGTCTGCAACACCGTGGGCGCCGGCGACACGCTTCTGGCCGGGTTCCTGGCCGCTCGGGTCCGTGGGGAGGCCCCGGACCGCTGCCTGGCCCGGGCGGTGGCCGCCGCGGCGAGCGCCGTGGCCCAGGTGCGCGCCGGGACCGTCGATCCGCAGGCCGTGCGCGCGGCCGAGGCGCGGGTGGAGCCCGTGGCCCCGAGCGAATAGCGGATAGCCCGCTGGGAGGTCCGGCCGCTTGGCGCCCGTGCCGAGCGATGGGCGGATTTTTGCTTGAAACGGCTCAAGGCCTTCGGCTATAGTTATTAAAGGGACCCCCGGCCCTTGTATGGTCGGGCCGCGCCAACGGCATGCTGCGGAGAGGAGCACGGTATGCGCACGGACAAGGTGATGTATTTCCTATTGGGCGCCATCGCGGTGCTTCTACTTATGCTCGTGTTGCAGGGGCAGGGGATCCTGCGTACCGACGAGGCCGTGGCAGCCGAGACCCAGGGCCTGGTGGGCGCGATGATTGTTGTGCCCGGCACGCGTGACCAGACCCCGCTTCGCTCGAACTACCTGTGGATCATCGACGCCCGCAACGGGGTGATGGCGCTGTACGATTACAACGAATCCAGAAGGCAGTTGACACTCAAGGCCGCCCGCAACATGCGTTACGACTTGCGGGTGGATACCGAAATGAATTCTCGTGACGGATTGAATTACGAGCAGATGCAGGAATTCGTTCGCTCGCAATGAATTCTCGGGGCGAATTGGCCTACGAACAGATGCGGGAGTTTGTCCGGGAATGACCTGCGGACCTATGTGGGGGTTTGTGCGCTGAGCCGGGGCTCGGCGGGAGGAAACCATGGCTGACGAAAAGAAGCCCGAAGACCAGGACATGGACAAGACCACGTTTCTGGACTCCTACCTCACGGTGCCGGAGGCGACCCAGCGCCTGGGCATCTCGGACGAGGAGCTTCTCAACCACGTGGCGGAAGGGAAGCTCGACGCGGCGATGAAGGACGGGCAGATGCACTTCAAGGAGTCGGACGTGAAGAGCCTGGCCGCTGAGCTGGGCAAGAGCTACTCGTCGGGCCCGTCCGGCGAGCAGGCCGCGGCTGAGGCGCATGATTTGGAGCCGACCGCAGAGAGCGGTACGGAAACCGATTTGGACGCAGTGGGTGAGATGAGCATGGAAGAATTCGAGCAGGCGCAGCGGCAAGGTGGTGAGCAGCAACAGGGCGCTGAGGGCCAGGAGCAGGCCAAGCCCGAGGGCGCGCGGGAAGAGGAATTCGAGCTCGATCTGGGCGAGGACCTGGGCGACGAGGACCTCGTTTTCCAGGAAGAAGAGGAAGAGCCCGCGCGCGGCGGCACCCAGCGCATTGAGCGGCAACCGCAGGAGGCCCAGGCGCAAGAGCCCGCGCCGGAAGAGGTGGCCGAGATCATCGAAGAGCCCGAGCCCGAGGAAGAGGCTCTCGGCGTCGAAGCGGAAGCGGCCACCGAGCCACGCGGGCTGATGTCTGCGGAGGAGCGCCGCGCCCGCGTGGGCATGCATCCCGCGGCGGTCGCCGGCGCGGAGGTGGGCGCCGAGGAGGCTTCCGGATGGTGGGTGGTTCCGCTGGCCCTCGCGTTCATCGTGAGCCTGATCCCCTTCAGCTTGTCCATGGGGGTCATGACGAAGGATCTCGGGTTCCTGCCCGGCTACATATCCGCGCTCTACGGCGGGCAAGAGATGAGCGAGGTCCGCGAAAGCCCGATGTACGATCCCCTTGGCTGGGGCCGGAAGAGCGCTGAGGAAGCGCCCGCTGGGGAGGAGCCGGCGGCCGGCGGCCCGGAGGCGACAGAGGGCGAGGGCGAGACGCCGGGTGAACCGGCCGAGTCGAGCCCGGCCACCGAGTTTTGACGGACCCGACAGGCGAGCCCAATAGCGCAGCCGGCTGTACGGCAGGAGCTGTGCTCTCGCCCCGACGCAACCGTGAGCAGTGGTGCGAAAAGGAGAGACAAGGCATGGCCAGACTGCGTTGGATGCTGGGGGCGGTCGCCGTGGGCGCGCTGCTCGTGGGCGGCGTCGGTTGCGTGGACGTGGAGCAGCTTCGGCGCGAGAACGACCATCTCAACGAGGTGAACAAGGAGCAGAACAAGACAATCCTGGCCCTGCGCGATACGCTGGCTCGACGCGAGAAGAGGATCGAGATGCAGGAGGTGGAGATCGACGGCCTGGAGCAACAGGTCAACCTGCTCGAGGCCGAGATGCAAGAGATGCGCAAGCAGCCGGTCAAGGTCGTCCGCGACGTGCGGCTGCTGACGACCGAGGAGCGCCGCCAGTTGCGCGCGATCGCCGAGGAGCTCCAGGGCACCCTGGAGGGCAACCGGATCCGCCTGCAGAGCGACTTCTTCTTCGCCGTGGGCTCCTGGGAGCTGCAGCCCGCGGCCAAGCGCGGCCTGAAGGCCATGTCCGACCTGTTGGCGCCGAAGGAATACGGCCTGCTCGTGGTCGGCCACACGGACAGCCAGCCCATCAAGCACCTCAAGCGCAAGGGCATCCACTCGAACCGGCAGCTGTCTCTGCGCCGGGCCCTGGCGGTGGCGGAGTACCTGGCCGAGGTGGGCTATCCCCGGGAGTTGCTCCTGCCGGCCGGGTGGGGTGCGTTGTACCCCGAGGCCTCGAATGAGACGGCCGCGGGCCGGCGTCAAAACCGCCGCGTGGAGATCTTTGTCGTTCCCGTGGACTCCAGCGGAAACGTTCTTTCGTCGGTG
>CAZOBJ010000017.1:0-44409 GCA_964577825.1 uncultured Planctomycetales bacterium | reverse complement strand
CGTTCGGTGCGCACCCTCCATAGGCCCGGTTGTGGGCCCCGGCGCTGGATCAGCCGTCCGCGTGGAGGGACCGTGACGTGCGTACGCTCGCCGTCGGGCCGCTCCAGCACGAGCCGCATGGCCCGCCCGTCCGCGGGACGCAGCCGCGCCCGCCATCGCGCGGCGCCTCGGCCGACCCACCAGCACAGCGCCGGCGGCTTGAGGCACACCTCGCCGGGAAGCGGGTCCGGTTCCAAGAGCACGGGGACGGGCCCATTCGCGCCTCGGGGCGCGCGTGCGGCCATCACGGACTCCGATGCACGGCACGCCTCGCGGGCGCTACATCCCGCCCAGCGCGCGGAAGAGCACCCGGTAGCAGCGCAGCACCCCCTCGGGGTCGGCGCTCCCCGGGATCTCCGCGAGGCAGTACCCGTCATACCCCGACTCGCGCAACAGCGCGAAGAGCTCCGCCCACGGGTAGTCCTCGCGCCACAGCTCGTTGATGTGCACGAGCCCGATGCGCCCGCGCAACAGGTCGAAGTGCGCGCGGATCGACCCGTTCTCGTCCGGCTCGTTGCGATTCGAGTTCCAGCACGCGACCACGTTGGGGTGGTCGGCCGCGTCGAGCATGGCGCGGATGTGCGGCGGGTGGCAGGTCTCGGGGCCGTGGACCTCCAGCCGGATCTGGACCCCGTGATCCGCGCCGAAGGCTCCGGCCTCGCGCAGGCACGCGCCGATGCGCTTGATCGTGGTCTCGCGCGGCACGTCCGCAGGAAAGGCGTTGGGCCGCACCTTCACGCCCGACGCGCCCAGGTCCCGGGCCAGGCGCACGTAGTCCTTGGTCCCCTGCACGTGGCGCGCGCGTTCCTCCGGGTCCGGGCTGTGGAACTCGAACGTCGTGCCCAGCCCCACGAGCGCGACCGGCCGGGCGTCGAACTTCGCGCGGACCTCGGCGCGCGCCTGGGCGGACAGGCCGGCCTCCACCCCGTGCGCGTGACCGGTGCGAAGCTCGACCCCGGTGTAGCCCAGGGCCTCGCACCGGTCTAGGAGCGTGTCTAGGTCCCAGTCCTTCGCGATGTTGTAAGTGACGATCCCCAGGTCCATGAGTCGGGTCCCCCTCGCCTGCGGGCCGCGGTGGGCGCGCTTCGCGGCACAGAGCGTATGCGCTTCGCGCGGGCGTGTCAACAGGCGCGTGACCGGCCGCCGCAGGGCCTGGCGCGGCCGCGCTTTTTGCTTGCCTTTGCCCGGGGTGCGCGTCATCATGAGGCAAAGCGACTGGGCACGCCGTTGTGGGGAGAGACGCCCATGGCTGCAACCGAGTGCCCGGACTGCGGGTCCGACGTTCCCGAGGGCGCGCCCGCGTGTCCGGCCTGCGGGTGCGTGGTCAAGAGCGCAAGCCAGGACCGTCTGCGCCAGGCCGTGGCCGACGAGCCGGAGCGCGCGCGTAAGGTGACCGTGCGCCCGGGGCAGGGCGCGCGCATGGCCGAGGGAAAGCGCGCGTCCGATGCGAGCGAGGAAGAGGAGGCCCGGGCCGCGCCGGCCGGCGCGCGAGTCTTGATCGTGGACGACTCCCAGACCGTGCGCAGGATGATCGCCAACACCCTCACCACGATCCACGCAGCCTGCGAGGAGGCCGGCGACGGCACCGAGGCCCTGCGCGTCCTGCGCCAGTCCCTCAGCCACGGCCCGCCCTTCGGCCTGGTGATCCTGGACTTGAGCATGCCCAGCCTCGGCGGATACCGGACCCTGGAGCAGATTCGCGCGGACGCGGCCCTGCGCGACATGCCGGTGGTGCTCCTGTCCACGCCGAGCGAACGCGCGCGCGTCTACGAGTGCGCGAAGCTGGGCATCAGCGGGTACGTGGTCAAGCCCCTGAACACCGCCAAGATCCTGGAGGCCGTGCGCGTGGCCCTGGCCGTGGGGCACTCCCTCGTGCCCGAGGGCGGGCAGAGCGCGGAGTTCTTGACTCACGACGAAGTGCTGGAACTCAAGCGACTGCTCGCCGACAGGGCCGCCGAGGCCGTGCGCACCGGTGCGGCGAACGTCCAGGATCCGGCCCAGGAGCCGGTCTTCCGGGCCTTCTCGGAATTCGTGGACTCCCGGTGCGGCGCAAGATGACGGCGAGGTCCGGGAAGCGCTCACTGTCGGGACCGCAGGCCGCGGGGCGCCGCGCCGCGCGGCGGGTGCTCGCCTTTGTGCCCGGTGCGAACTCGGGGTCGGCTCGCCGGTGCCAGGGGGCCTGTCATGAGCGCTGACCGCGCGCCCGTGTACCTGGACAACGCGGCCACCACCCGGGTCGCGCCCGAGGTGCGCGAGGCCATGGCCCCGCACCTGGACGCGCAGTACGGCAACCCGGCGACCCTGTACACGCTCGGCGACCGAGCCGCCCGCGCAGTCGAGCGCGCGCGCGAGCAGGTTTGCGCGCTCGTGCACGCGCAGGCGCCCGAGGAGGTCGCGTTCACCTCGGGCGGCACGGAGAGCGACAATTGGGCCCTGGTCGGGTCGGTGCTGCGCGCGGACAAGCGGCACATCGTGACGAGCGCGGTGGAGCACCACGCGGTGCTGGAGACCTGCGCGTACCTCCAGGCCCGGGGCCTGGCGCAGGTCACGGTGCTGCCCGTGGACGGGGCGGGGCTCGTGGACCCGCAGGCCGTGCGCGACGCGCTGCGCGAGGACACGGCGCTTGTGAGCATCATGCACGCGAACAACGAGATCGGCACGGTCCAGCCGATCCGCGCCCTGGCCGAGGCGGCCCACGAGCGCGGCGTGCCCCTGCACATCGACGCTGTGCAGACCGTGGGCAAGGCGCCGGTGGACATGCAGGAGCTGGGCGCGGATATGCTCAGTCTCTCCGCACACAAGTTCCACGGGCCCAAGGGCGTGGGCGCGCTCGTCGTGCGCGCGGGCACGCGGCTCGACCCGTACCTGCACGGCGGCGGCCAAGAGCAGGGCCGGCGCGCGGGCACGCTCAACGTCCCGGGCATCGTGGGCCTGGGCGCGGCCGCGGCCCTGGCCACGCCCGAGGTCCTGGCACATGAGGACGCGCGCCTGCGGGCGCTCGTGGACCGGCTGTGGCAGGGCATCGAGGCGCGTATCCCGCAGGTCACGCGCAATGGGCACCCCGAGCAATGCCTGCCCGGGCTCTTGAGCGTGTGCGTGGCCGGCGCGGAGGGCGAGGCATTGCTTTTGTACCTGAGCCAGCGGCACGACGTGTGCGTCTCCTCCGGGAGCGCGTGCACCACCGGGAGCCTGGACCCTTCGCACGTGCTCCTGGCCATCGGCCGGTCCACGGAGCTCGCGCACGGCAGCCTTCGGTTCAGCCTCAGCCGGTATACGACCGATGAAGAGATTGACCGGGTGCTCGACGCCCTGCCCGCGGAGGTGGAGCGGGTCCGGGCCATGAGCCCCACCTGGAAGGGATGACATGGCCGAACCGGGCACCACCCAACAGCCGTCCTGGTGGCCGTTCCAGCGCACCGCCCAGCGGGAGACGGGGCAGGCGTGGTGGTACGTGGCGGTGGTCCTGTTCCTGGTGTTCGCGGCGCTCTTGGCGCGCAAGCTCCTGGAAAACCGCGCCCGCCACCGCGCCTGGGAGCGCTTCTGGCGCAAGATGTACGAGATGTGCCGCGCCCGGGGCATCGCCGCGCCCGCGGCGCGCGCGTTCGTGCAGACGCTGCGCGCGCTCCACCTGCGCCATCCGCGCAACGCGGTGAACTCCATGAGCGTGTTCGACGACGTGGTCTCCGACCCTTTGCAGGAGAAGATCGGCGCGGACGGGGTGGACAAGATCCGCTACGCCCTGTTCATCGCGCCCACCATGGAGGTGCCCACCTCCGAGACCCTGGCCGCGGCCGAGGGCGAAGCGGGCGAGCGCCTGGCCGCGGATACGTCCGCGGAGGTGGCGTCCTGGACCGAACCCGCGCCTGCGAGGCCCGCGTCGGCCCAGGCCGCGCCAGAGGCCGCGCCGGCCCAGGGACCGCTGGAGAGGACCGAGGACCTGGTGCCCGGCCAGAGCCTACAGGTGCATTTCGAGGGCGCGCGCGAGGCGTATCCGTGCGGCGTGCTGGACGTGGACGAGGACCGGATCCTGGTGACCGTGCGCCCGGACCTGGACGAGGGCGCGCGACCCGCCCCCGGCCAGCGGGTGGAGGGCCATCTCGCGCAGGAGGACAAGTACTACACCTTCCAGAGCGAGGTGCTGGAGGTTTTTCCCCTGCTCGCGTGCCGGATCCGGCATGCGGACGAGGTGCGCGAGCTGCAGCGGCGCGAGTTCATGCGCGTGCGCATGGACGTGCCGTTCAAGTTCCTCCATTATCCCACCGCGGGCGAGGCCCCGCCCGACCCGATCGAGCTGGCCGGACGGCGTCACGGCGTGAAGACCGGGGTGTTGCGCGACATCAGCGCGGGCGGGTGCGGCATCCAGACCGCGGACAACGACCCGCCCATCCACGCCGGAGACACGCTGCGGTTTCCGGTGAGCCTGCCCGACGCGCAGGCGCCGGTGACCGTGCACGGCACGGTGCTGCGGGTGGTGGGTACGGCGTCCGAGTCCGCGCCGGACGCGGTACCGCGGGCGCTCCGGGAGGCGGCCGCCGCGCGCGTGCACGTGCAGTTCATCGGGCTGGAGGAGGCCGTGCAGCACCGCATCGTGCGCGCGGTGTTCCAGCTGCGCGAGCAGGCCGAGCACGCGGCCGCAGCCAAGCGGGCCACGGAGAGCCTGCCGCGCGCGGACACCCGCCTCATCCGCCGCCACGCCCTGCGCGCGCGGGACGGCTCCTCTCAGGGCTCCGCCGAGGAAGAGAACACAGCGCACCCGCGCGGCGGCTGAGTGATGCCGTGCACGGCGAGGCGGGCGCCGAGGAGCGGTCCATGTACAGCGACAAGGTGATGGACCACTTCAGCAACCCGCGCAACATGGGCGAGGTGGAGCGTCCCGACGGCGTGGGCGAGGTCGGCAACCCGGTGTGCGGGGACATGATGAAGATCACCATCCGGGTCCGCGATGGCCGCGTGGCGGAGGTGCGGTTCAAGACCCTGGGCTGCGGCGCGGCCATCGCCACGAGCTCGATGATCACCGAGCTCGCCCGGGGCAAGACCCTGGAACAGGCCGAGCAAATCACCCGCGACCAGGTGGCCGACGAGCTGGACGGGCTGCCGCCGAACAAGCTGCACTGCTCGAACCTGGCCGCGGACGGGCTGCGCGCGGCCATCGCCGACTATCGCGCGCGCCAAGCGTCGCCCGAGGTTTCGCCGGACGCGCACGACGTACGCGGGCAGACCCATGCCTGAGGCACCGCGCGCGCGCCGCTTCCTACGCGCGGCCGTGGTCGTGGCCGTGGCCGCGGGCCTCGGGTACGGCCTGTGGCGCCACCTGCGCGCCGACCTCGTGGAACGCAACGCGGTCGTGTTCGGCGGGGCGAAGATCAACGCCCGCTTCAAGCTGGCCGTGGGCCCGGGCCGCGCCGAGGCCGCCGACCAGGCCCTGGACCGGGCCCTGTCCGCCGTGCGCGAGGTGGGCGAGCGCATGAGCGCCCACCGCTCGCAGAGCGAGATCGGCCGGCTCAACCGGCTCGCCCCCGGCGAGGCGCTCGCTCTCAGCCCGTCCACGTACACGGTGCTGCTGGAGGCCATGCGCTACCACCGGCTCTCGGGCGGGGCCTTCGACGTGACCGTGGGTCCGCTTCTCGAGCTCTACACGTTCGAGGGGCAGCTGGTGGACGGCCTCCCCCCGCAGGAGCGCGTCAACGAGGTGCGCGCCCGCATGGGCAGCCGCCTCGTGGACCTGGACCCGCAGGAGCGCACCGTGCGCGTGCGCAGGGCGGGCGTGCGCGTGGACCTGGGCGCCATTGCCAAGGGGTATGCCGTGGACCGCGCGGTGCTGGCGCTGCGCGCGGCCGGGTTCGCGTCCGGGTTCGTGGAGATCGGCGGCGAAGTGCGCGTGTTCGGCCCGCACCCGTCGCGGCGCGCGTGGGCCGTGGGCGTGCAGGACCCGCGCCGCGGGGGCGAGGCGGTGCTCGAACGCATCGAGCTCGTGGACTGCGCCGTGGCCACGAGCGGCAACTATCGGCGCTACTTCGTGCACCAGGGCACGCGCTACTCGCACATCGTGGACCCGCGCACCGGCCGGCCGGTCAGCGGGACGCTCGTGGGGGTCACGGTGATCGTGCCCGAGGCCGCGCGCACGGACCCCTATGTGTGCACGGCTGCGGACGCCATGGCCACCACGGTTAGTGTCCTGGGCGTGGACGCGGGCCGGGAGTTCCTCTCGCAGTTGCCGGGCGTGGAGGCCATCCTCCAGGTCCAGGCCCCGGACGGCGAGGTGCGGCTCGTGCGCTATCCCGACGAGGACGCGCCGGCCCAGGCGCCCTGAGCGCCCCGCGCGTCCCCTCCCCCTCCGGGGGAGGGCTAGGGAGGGGGATTTTCAAGTACGCGGCGCGGGCGGGAAGCGCCGAGCACGTCTCGTCCATCTTCCCTCGCCCTCACCCTCACCCTCACCCTCTCCCGAGGGGAGAGGGAACGAAGTGCGCGTCCCGGCCGGAGGTAGTGAGAGCGAAGATCACACCGCAGGTTCATGCCGACAGATTGGAGAAGCGAGCGTGCGGGCCCCACACTCGTCCCCTCCCGGGCCGGGGGAGGGGTAGGGAGAGGGAACGAAGGACGGGTTGTCGGACAGCGAAGGGTCGCACTCACGGACGGGGCGCGCTTGTGCGCCCGCGCGGCGCCTTAGGCGAGCGGCTTGCCCGCCGCGGCGAGCGCCGAGCCCAGGTCCGCGTTCATGGCGTCGACCGCCTTGCGCGCGGCCTGGGCGACGTCGGCGTCCGGGTCCTGCTCCCAGGCGTACAGGACCGAGCGGCTGGCGTTCACGATCGCGCCCCGGCCCCCGGGCAGAAAGGCGTCGGTGACCTGCGCGCCGCGCGCGCCCTGGGCGCCGTACCCGGGCAACAGGAGCACCGCCCGCGGCATGAGCGCCCGGAACCGCGCGAGCGCCCCCGCGTGCGTGGCACCCACCACCGCGCCCACGCTCGAGAGCCCGCAGGCCCCGCACAGGTCCCGGCCCCAGCCGTGCACAAGCCCGGCCACGCGCTCGGCCACGGTGCCCCGTTGCGCGAGGGCGAGGTCCTGGACCTCGGCGCTGGAGGGGTTGCTCGTTTTCACCAGCACGAAGAGCCCCGCGCCTCGCGCGCGGCATGCGTCCAGGAACGGGCCCACCGCGTCCGTGCCCAGGTACGGGTTCACGGTCACCGCGTCGTGCGCGGCCAGCGTCCCCGGCCCCTCGCCGCCCAGGTGCGCGGCCGCGTACGCCCGGGCCGTGGACCCGATGTCCGCGCGCTTTACGTCGCCGATGACGAGCAGTCCGGCCGCATGCGCCTGGTCCACGAGATCCGCGTACACGTCCAGGCCCGCGGGGCCCAGGGCCTCGAAGAACGCGATGTTCGGCTTCACCGCGCACACGCGGTCCGCGACCGCGTCCAGGATGCGCGCGCAGAACGCGGCCACGGCCCGGGCCACGGCCTCTCTGTCCGCGTCCGGCGGCGGCGCGAGCGCGGGCGGCAGGCGCGCGGAGCGCGGGTCCAGGCCCACGCAGGCCACGCTCCGCTTGCGGCCGATCGCCTCGTCAAGCGCGTCCACAAAGCTCGCGGTCACGGGCAAGCCTTTCCTCGGTGGGTCGGGTGAGGACCTTGGGACGAAGGTGTGCAGGACTGCGCGGCCTTGGCGAACAAGCGGTCAGTCCTCGGCGCGCTCGCGCTCGTGTTCGAGTTCGGTGTCCGCCTCGGGCTCCGGCTGGTGCTTACTCTCTTCGTCGGGCGGGGCGGGCGTGGCGGACTCCTGCTCGGGCGCGGCCGGTTCGGGCGGCGGGGACAGGATCTCGCGCAGCCGGTCCTCGGTGGCCTCTTCCCACTGGCCGATCGCGCGCAGGCGCTCGTACCGCCGGGCGAGCAGGTCGTCGATGGGCACCGCGCACAGTTCGTCCAGGGCGCGCGCGAGCACCTCGCCCAGGATCCGGCCCATGGCCTCCGGGTCCTTGTGCGCGCCGCCCACCGGTTCGGTGATGATCTCGTCGATGAGCTCGAAGCGCTTCAGGTCCCGGCTGGCGATGCACATGGCCGCGGCCGCCTCCGGGGCCCGCGAGGCGTCGCGCCACAGGATCGCCGCGCACCCCTCGGGGCTGATGACCGAGTAGTAGGCGTGCTGGAGCATGTACACCCGGTCGCCGATCCCGATGCCCAACGCGCCGCCCGAGCCGCCCTCGCCGATGACCACGATCACCACGGGCACGCGCAGCCGGCTCATCCGGCGCAGGTTCGCGGCGATGGCCGGGCCCACGCCGCGCTCCTCGCCGCCCGTGCCCGGATACGCGCCCTTGGTGTCGATCAGGGTCACCACGGGCAGGCCGAACTTCTCGGCCAGGTCCATCTTGTGCAGGGCCTTGCGATACCCCTCCGGGTGCGGGCAGCCCGCGAACCCGACGCGGCGCTCCTCCACGGTGCGGCCCTTGTGCTCGCCCACGAGCAGCACCCGGTGGGCGCCCACCTCGGCGAAGCCGGTGACAATGGCGTGGTCGTCGGCGAAGGCCCGGTCGCCGTGCAGCTCCACGAAGTTGCGGAACGTGGTGCGCAGGTAGTCGCGCGTCTGGGGGCGCATGGGATGGCGCGCGACCAGCACCTCCTGCCAGGGGGTCAGGTTCGCGTAGGCGCGGCGGACCATGGACTGCTGCTGCTGCTCCATGGCCTCGATCTCGGCGTGCAGGTCCACCTGGCCGTGTTGCGCGGCCTGGCGCAGCTCCTCGATGCGTCGCCGGATCTCTTCGAGCGGCTTCTCGAAGTCCAGGTTGAAGCTTTGGTCGGGCATGGCGACTCCTCGCGCCTGCACGCCTCCGTACGCGGCGGGGCGATTCTACCGCGTGGACCGGATGCCGTTCAAGCCGAAAAGGCGCACCCCGGCACGTTCAGGCCAGGATGTACATGTCCGCTGAGGACAGGCGGCGCAGCACTTCCCGCGCGCTGCGGGGCCGAAGATTCGGGTCCTTGGCCAGCAGATCGGCCACCAGCCGGTCCATGGCCGTGCTCACCTGGGGGTTGAGCAGGCTCAGGCGCGGCGGGGTGGTGGCCACGTGCTGCTGCATCACGGCCTTGGCGTCCCGGCCGGTGAACAGCGCCCGGCCGGCCAGGACCTCGAAGCAGATCACGCCCAGGCTGTACAGGTCGCTGCGCGGGGTGATGCGCTCGCGGCGCAGTTGCTCCGGGCTCAAATACGCGGGGGTGCCGTGAATCTTGCGCGAGACCGACAGCCTGCGCTGCCACCGGGTCTGGGCGATGGAGAAGTCGATGAGCCGCACCTGCCGGCCCTTGCCGATGAGCACGTTCTCGGGCTTCAGGTCGCAGTGGACCACGCCCAGCGTGTGGATGTACTGGAGGGCCTCGGCGACCTGGGAGATGATCGCCGGGGCCGCGCCGCGCACCGCGCCCGCGTCGTCGGTGAGCAGCCGCCGCAGCGACTTGCCCGGGAAGTACTCCATGGTCACGTACGGCAGGCTCCGGTGCGTGCCGTACCCGTAGTACAACAGGAGCCGCGCGTGCTCGAACCGGCGGGCGATCTTCCACTCGTGGCGGAACATCTGCCGCGCCTCGGACGACTGGGCCGCGTGCGGGCGCATGATCTTGATCGCGGCCTCGGACTCGGGGCGGTCGGCCTCGCGGCCCCTCCAGATGCTCGAGAACCCGCCGATGTTGATCCGCTGGACCAGGCGGTATCCGCCCACTTGGTGGTTGGTGAAGTCGGCCGATTCGGGCATCGAATCCGCATGCCTCGCGCGCCGCGGCCGCAGGCGGGCCGCGGCCTCCTCTGATCCTGCCCCTGGCGGGCATACACGACCCGCCCGGGGCCGCCCCTATATACGGGGTTTCGGCCGCGTACGCAACCGCAAATGCTCTCAGGTGCGCGCGAACCCCAGGGGCGCGAGCACCCGCTCGACCACGTTGGCGCCCAGGGCCTCGTACCCGTCGCCGTTCGGATGGAGGTCGTCGGGCAGGCAGCGCGCGGCCAGGTCCTGGCCGAAGAGCTCCCGGCCGTCCACGTAGTGGAGGGTCGCGTCGCTGCGCACGGACGCGTACGCGGCCACGGCCTCGCGCAGCTCTGTGCGCATGTCCTCGAGCGTGAACCCGACCGCGTTCTTGGTTTTCTCGCGCGGCGGGGAGAGGATCGGGCTGACCACCACGACCGGCGTGTCCGGGTGGCCCTCGCGCACGATGTCCAGGAACCCGAGCAGGGCCGACCGGAACGTGCGCGGCGAGAGCGACCCGGCGCCGTAGATATTGATCCCGCACTTGAGCGTGACGAGCCCCGCGGGCAGCCGGCGCACGACCTGGGCGACCAGGGGCTCGAGGTGGCAGCTCCCGCCGAACCCCAGGCAGGTGAGGTGCAGGTCCGCCGCGCGCGCGGCCAGGGCGGGCCAGGTGCGCGCCGGGCTGTGCGCGGCCGCGCACTGGGTGATGGAGCTGCCGTAGACCACCCAGCGGGTGCGCGCGTCCGCTGCCGGCTCGAGCTTCGCTTCGGACGGGGCGAGTATTGCGGTCAGCCGCGTGGCGCCCTGCACGGGCAGCCAGAGCTCGACCACCTTGTCGCCCGCGGGCAGGCGAGGGAACCGGACCTCTTCGCCGTTCGCGGGGAACGCCTCGGTGCGCACGAGGTCGTTGTCGATGGTGAGGTCCACCGCGCGCGGGCCCTGCTCGTCCGGGTCGGGCACGCGGCGCAGGCCCAGGGCGGTGGCGTCCGTGCGCACGCGCAGGCGCACCCCGGCCGCGGCCCCTGCACGGTTCTGCAAGGGCTTGGAGAAGAGGTCCAGCTCCTCATGCGGCAGGCGCCAAGGCCGCACGCAGTCGGGGCCCGCTGGCGGGTTCTTCCCTGCGTTCCCCGCGGGCGAGGAAGGCGCGGGCGCCTGTGTGGTCTGCACCGAGACCGCGCCCTCGATCCAGTGCGCACGAATGGGGAAACGCTGTAGGTCCATGGGGTTCCCTTCCTTCGTTACGGAGACCGGACGCTTGCGCCGCGGTGGCGAGCTCATACAAGAGTACAGCGTCAGCCGCGGCCCTGCTGTGCAGCCGTGTCCTCCCCTTGCTTCGCGGGCTCGCTGTTGGGCAACCAGTCTGCGATATCCCGGAGGACCGAGGTGCGTTGCGAGAAGAAGAGGAAGTGGTCCTCTTCGGGGTAGACCAGGCAGGCCACGGAAAGCCCTTGCTTTCGCAGCATGTCCTCGCTTGCATGGATGCCATCCACCGAGATCCTGCGATCTCTCTCGCCATGGATCATTAGAAAGGGCTTACCTGCCGAGCTCTCCGCGAAGCCGTCGGAGGAGAGTACCTCGGGTTCGATCACGGCCGAGAGCAGGATGAATCCCTTGTATCGGTCGCCAGAATGTCGGATCGCGCGGGTGACGCCGGTTCCGCCGTTGGACAAGCCTACCAGGTAGATGGACTCCTCGTCGAGGACGGACGCGTCCAGGCAGTGCTCGTAGATCGCGGTGACCACCGAGCAGTCCCGGTCCAGGTACCAGTTTCCGCAACCGTACGTCGGCGCGATCACGGCGTACCCCTTGGAGTCCGCTAGGCGCTTGAGCACCCAAGTGTAGCCCTTAAAGTTCCCAAGGCTGCCGTGAAAGAAGACGAGAACCGGGTAGGAGTCGCGCGCCAAGTGCCGGGGCACATACTTGTAGAAATGAAGCGTGCGACGTCTGCCGCTGAGCATGTCCTCATAGCACAACCCAAGGGCCGACCCCGCCCGTACAAAGGCGCCGTCCTGTCGCAGCTCTCGGTAGATGTCGAGAAACACGCGCCGAACCCTCTCGGCCTGTCCCTGGTCCATGACTGGGTCGAGATGTGGAATCAGGTATGAGCCAAGCTTGAGCTGATCGATCTCCGGGACCAGATTCGCGAGTGCGTGCTTCTCGAAACGAGCATCCCCGGTGTAGTGTTGTGTGAAGTTGCCGTGCGAGACGAGGTCGTGCGGTGCCAGAGAAGAGGCGCCGGCTAGGCACCCCAGCGCGCCGATCAGCAGCAGGCCGATGGCCATTGCACCCAGACGACGCGTGCGTCGATGTCGCAGGAGCCACAGGGCCATGCACCCGCACAGGAGCAGGGTGAAGCCCGCACCTACGAGTCGCCCGCCCCGTGTCTCCGCGTGCGCGAAGAGGTTCCAGGGAAGGTAGAGCAAGAGAAGCATTGCGGCGAGGTGTCCCAGGAAGGCCGCAAGGAGGAGGGCCCGTCTGAATCGCATCGTGGGGCGGGTCATCTTTTGACTCCAAGGATCGCCGGACACGCGTCGCCTGTCATCACGGGGCAGCGGCTGTGTTGCTTGGCTGGAGGGCCCCGACCGCCGACTAGGAAGTCGCCTCACCTGCAGGCCGCGACCGCGCGGCGGAACATGCGCACCCCGTCGCCCTCGGCCGGCGGGCCTGCGCGCCCGGGCGCGCGCCGGGTCCACCGGGGATGATGATACCCGAAGAAGTGGCGCTCCGGGTGCGGCATCATGCCGAAGACCCGGCCCGAGGGGTCCGAGATCGCGGCGATGTGGCCCACGCTCCCGTTCGGGTCGGCCGGGTACGCGGGCGCCGACCCGTCGGGGTTTACGTACCGGTAGGCCACCTGGCCGTTCTGTTCCAGGCGGTCGACCACCGCGTCCGAGCGGGCCACGAGCTTGCCCTCCGCATGCGCGACCGGAAGCTCGATGCGCTCGCAGGGCTCCGCGAAGAGGCTGTGGCAGTTCGCCTCGGCCTGGAGGTAGACCCACCGGTCCTCGAACCGGTGGCTGTCGTTGTGCGTGAGGGTCAGGGTCCGGTCCGCGGCCCGGGCGAGCCGCGCGTCGGGCAACAGGCCCATCTTCACGAGCACCTGGAACCCGTTGCAGATGCCCAGCACCAGGCCCCCGCGGTCCACAAAGGCCTGGAGCTCTTCGCCGAGCGCGTGCATAAGCTCCACGGCGAACACCTTGCCGCTTCCCACGTCGTCGCCGTACGTGAACCCGCCGGGCAGGGCCAGGATCTGGTAGTCGGCCAGCCGGTGCCCGCCCGCGGCCAGGCGGTTGACGTGCACAAGCTCCGCGCGCGCGCCACAGGCCTGGAACGCGAACCGGGTCTCCTCGTCGCAGTTCGTGCCCGCGGTGCGCAGCACCATCGCGTTGACCGTGGCCATGGATGCGGTCCTCTCTCCGGGCTCGCGCGGCTACCAGTCGAGCGGCGCCCGCCACGCGGCCTTGAGCGCGTCTACGGGTTCGTTCACGACCGTGGCGCCCGCGTGGTCGCGGACCGTCAGCCGCCGCGCGTCCGTGACCGTGCCCACGCGCGCAAAGGGCGCCCCGTGCCGGGCCAGGGCGTCCTCGAACGCAGCCTGGTTCTCGGGCGCGACCTCGGCGAGGAGCCGGGACTGCGACTCGCTGAAGAGGCGCGCCTCGGTGGAGAGCGCAGGTTCGTTCTCGTCTACGGGCATCGCGCCCAGGTCCAGGTCCAGGCCCAGGCCGCCGGCGAAGGCCGTCTCCGCGGCGGCCACGGCCAAGCCGCCCTCGGAGCAGTCGTGCAGCGCGCGCGCGAGCCCGCCCGCCGTGCACGCGGCCAGGCCCCGCAGCACGCGCAGACCCTCGCCCGTGCGCACGCGCGGGACGTTGGCGCCCAGCACGCCGCGCGTGCGGTAGTACTCGCCCGCGCCCAGCTCGTCGTAGGTGCGGCCGACCAGGTACACGGCGTCGCCCGCGGCCTTGGCGTCCATGCTCACCGCGCGGGTGACGTCGTCGACGACCGCCATGGCGCTGATCAAGAGCGTCCCCGGAATCGCCACCGAGCCCGCGTCGGTGGTGAATTCGTTGTTGAGCGAGTCCTTGCCCGAGATGAACGGCGCCCCGTACGCGCGCGCCACGTCGTAGCAGGCCCGCGCCGCGCGCACGAGGCCGCCCAGCCGGTCGGGCTTGTCCGTGTTGCCCCAGCAGAAGTTGTCCAGGACCGCGCACCGGTCCAGGCCCCCGCCTGCGGCGACCACGTTGCGCAGGGCCTCGTCGATGGCGGCGGCGGCCATGGCGTACGGGTCCAAGTCCGCGTACGCGGGCTGCAGCCCGCAGGCGACCACCAGGCCCCGGCGTTCGCCCGGGCGCGGCGCGATCACGGCCGCGTCGCCGGGCCCGTCGTCCTGCGCGCCCACGAGGGGTTTCAGCACGCTCGCGCCCTGGACCTCGTGGTCGTACTGGCGGATGATCCAGTGCTTGGAGCACACGTTCCACGAGCCGAGCACGCGCTTGAGGTCCTCGCCGTAGTCGGGCTTGTGCGCCGGGGGCGGCTCTTCGGCGGCCGGGGGCCGCCACACCGCCTCGCGCTCGATGCGGGGCATGCCCTGATGCAAAAACTCCATGTCCAGCCGGCCGACCTCCACGCCGTCGTAGCGCAGCCGCAGGGTGCGGTCGTTCGTGAACCGGCCGACCACGGTCATCTCCACGTTCTCTTCGGCCGCGAGCGCGCGCAGCGCGGGCAGGTGCTCTTCGTGCGCGGCGAAGACCATGCGCTCCTGGGCCTCGCTGATCCAGATCTCGGTGTAGGAGAGGCCTTCGTACTTGAGCGGCACCGTGTCCAGGTCCACGGCCACGCCGGTCGCCTCGCCCATCTCGCCCAGCGCGCTGGAAAGTCCCCCGGCCCCGCAGTCGGTGATGCAGGTGTACAGGCCCGCGTCGCGCGCGCGGACCAGGAAGTCGCGGACCTTCTTTTCCTCGATCGGGTTGCCGATCTGCACCGCGCCCGAGCTCACGCGCTCCGAGTCCTCGCGCAGCTCCACCGAGCTGAAGGTCGCCCCGTGGATGCCGTCGCGGCCCGTGCGCCCGCCCACGAGCACCGCGGCCTGGCCGGGCTGCACGGCCTTGTCGACCATGCGCCGGGGCAGCAGCCCCACCGTGCCGCAAAAGACCAGGGGATTGCCGATGTAGCGCGGGTCGAAGCACACCGCGCCGTTGGCTGTGGGGATGCCCATGCGGTTGCCGTAGTCGCGCACGCCCCCGACCACGCCCTTGATGACGCGCAGGGGGTGCAGCGCCCCGCGCGGCAGGTCCTCGCGCGCGGTGTCCGGCGGCCCGAAGCAGAACACGTCCGTGTTCATGATCGGCCGCGCCCCGAGGCCCGTGCCCAGGCAGTCGCGGATCACCCCGCCGATGCCCGTGCCCGCGCCGCCGTAGGGCTCGAGCGCGGAGGGGTGGTTGTGGGTCTCCACCTTGAACACGGCCCCGTACGCGTCGTCGAACGCGATGACCCCGGCGTTGTCCCGGAACACGGACAGGCACCACGGCCGGGCGAGCTCGTCGGTGACCCGCATGACCGTGCTCTTGAGCAGGTTGTCGATGAGCTCTTCGCCCTCCGGGCCGCGATAGCGGATGCGGCCCTTGAGGGTCTTGTGCACGCAGTGCTCGCTCCAGGTCTGGGCCAGGGTCTCCAGCTCCACGTCCGTGGGCGCGCGGCCCAGGCCGAGGAAGTGCGCCTGGATGGCGCGCAGTTCCGCGGGGCTCAGGTACAGCTGCTTGTCCACGGACAGGCGCGCGAGCGCGTCCTCGTCCAGGTCCGCCAGGGGCACCTCCACGCGCCGGAACCGGTACCCGGACACCGGGGCGCGCTCCGCGGGCGCGTTGGCGCCCACGGTCACCTCTTCGATGACGTCGTTGGCGAGCAGCTTGCGCGCGGCCCCTTCGACCGCGTCTGTATCCGCGCGGCCGCCGACCAGGTACTTCGCGGACGTGCGCACCCAGGCGCACGCGCGGCCCAGGTGCCCGGCGCCCTGCCGGGCGCTCGCCTCCACCGGGTCCATGACCCCGGGCCGGCGCACGACCTCCACGATCACGCGCCCGTCCGCGGGCAGCACGTCGCGGTCCACGGCCCAGGCGTCGACCACCGCGTCGGCCAGGAACTCGCGCGCCAGGTCCTCGGCCTGCGCGCGGGTCACCCCGGCGAGCGTGTACACGCGCACGGTGCGCACGTCGGTGACGCTCGCGAGACCGTAGTGGCGCAGGTCCTCGGCCACGGCCTTGCCCGCGGAGTCCAGGGCCGCGTCGCGCACGGCCACTTCCACGCGGTGGACCTCGTTCATGGCGGCTCTCCGCGCCCCCCGGCGCGCGGGCGGGCGTCCCAGATGGGCGTCATCACAACCGGCAAGCGGTCAATGGGTTAACGGTGCCGCCTGTCTAGGCGACGCGCCGCGGGCTGTCAACTTTTTTCTTGATCCGCTCCGCGGGCGAACATAGACTTAGCGCATTGCAAACGGGCCGGATTCCCGGGTGTACCCGCTCTGTGCGAACGGGGTTACGTCCGTGGGATCGCGGCGGTGTTCCCGCGCGTCAGCGGGGGGTTCCCACATGAAATCCATGCGCGTGACTGTGGTGTCGTTGTTTCTCGCCGTGTTGGCGGCCGGCCTGGTCGCCACGCCCGCGCGGGCCGCGGAGGGCGAAGGCCTCTCGTTCTGGGAGCGCATGAAGGCGAGACGCGCCGCCGAAGAGACTGCGCCCGCGCCGCGCGCCGTGCCCGAAGACGCGGCGGTGCTCTCTGACACGGAGTTCACCATCTCCTATGCGGTGCGCGACGTGGTGGGCCTGGGCGTGGGGCTCGCCAAGATCGAGCTGTACGTGACCACGGACATGGGCCGCACCTGGCAGCTGTACGGCGAGGACCCGGACCGCGAGAGCCCGTTCGTGGTGTCCGTGCCCGGCGCGGGGACCTACGGGTTCGCGCTCGTGGCCACGGACTCGGTGGGCAACACCGAGCGTCCGCCCGAGCCGGGGCAGGCGCCGGACACCGTGGTGGTCGTGGACACCACCCCGCCGCGCGCGAGCCTGTTCACGCCCGAGGGGCGCGTGGGCCCGGCCGATGCGCCGGTGACCCTGCGATGGCGCACCGAGGACGAGCATCCCGCAGAGGCGCCCGTGGTGGTGCAGGTCTCCGCGGACGGGGGCGCGACCTGGCGCGAGGTCGCCTACAACCGCCCCGCCGACGGCGAGTACGCCTGGACGCCGCCCGCGGGCGCGGCGGGCACGTACCGGTTCCGCATCGTGGCCCGCGACCGTGCGGGCAACGCCGCCCAGGCCGTGGCCCCGGGCATGTACGTGGCCGACAGCCGGCCGCCCACGGCGCGCGCCACGGGGCCCCGCCAGGCCACGGGCGATACGATCTCCGTGCGCTACGAGGCCTCGGACGAGCCCGGCGGCAGCGGACTGGCGTGGGTGGAGCTGTGGACGAGCGCCGACCGCGGCCAGACCTGGTCGCGGTTCGGACGCGACCGAGATACCGAAAGCCCGCTCGTCTACGACGGGCCCATGCCCGCGCGGCTGGGCCTGTACGTGCGCGCGGCCGACGGGGCCGGCAACGCCACGCCCGCGCCGAGCCCCGGCACGCCGCCGCAGGTGTCGGTCGTCTCAGACACCGAGGGCCCGCAGGTCGCGCTCGAACCGTTTGACGAGCGGTTCCTGCGCGGAGGTACCACGGTGCCCGTGTCCTGGCAGGCCACGGACCCGAACCTTGCGCGCAACTCGGTGACCTTGAGCTTCTCCGCGGACCTGGGCCAGACCTGGGAACGGCTCGCCAGCGGCCTGCCCGCCACGCACACCTATTCATGGCGCGTGCCCGTGGAGGGTGACCGGTCCCTGCACCAGTGCCTGCTGCGGGTCACCGCGCGCGACACCCTGGGCCACACGGGAACGGCGGTGAGCGCGCAGCCGTTCAGCATCCTGTCGCGCCCGGCCTATGAGACCGAGCCCACGGACGTGCAGCCCGTGACGCCCGCGCCGCGCGAGCCGGACACCGGCCCCGCGGCCGTGGAGCCCGCGCCCGGCGAGGCCGAGCCCGCTACGGGACGCCCAACCGAGCCCGCCGTGGCGCCCGCGCCCGCGCCGATCGAGGGGCGCCACCCCTCGGACATCGAGCCCGGGCCGCCGCCTGCGCCAGAGCCCGAACCCGCGCCCGAACGCGAGCCCGCGCCCGACCGGGTGCCCGGCGAGCCCCGGCCCGTGACCGGGGACATCGGCGAGGCCCCGCCCCCGCCGGAGGAGCCCGAACGCTGGTCGCCGCTTCGGTTCTTCGAGCGCCGCCGCCCGGCCGAGGAGGAGGCCCCGCCCGCCGAGGAGCCGTCCGCCGAGGAGGCGCCCGAACCCGCGCCCGCCCCGGCCGAGATCGAGGCGCCTGCGCCCGTCTCGCGCGCGCCCGAGCGCACGACCCCGGTCGCGCCCATGGAGCCCGCCGAGCCCGCACAGCCGCCCGCCGAGACCGGCATGGCGCCCGTGCCCGAGCCCACCGAGCGCGAGGCGCCCACGCCCGCGCCCGCGGCACCGCCCGCGGAGGAGCGCGAGGAGACCGTGCTCGCGCGCGTGCCTTCGTCGCTCTTGCCGGGCGAGCGCGCGCCCGCCGAGCGCGCCCCGGCCGAGACCGGCGCGGCGCGTGACCAGGCGATGCTGCTCGCGCGCCAGGCCGAGGTGGCCCTGGAGGACGGCGAGCTCTTGCAGGCGAAGCTGCGCGCCGAGGAGGCCCTGGAGATCGACCCCGAGCTCGCCCGCGCGCGCCTGGTGCTCGCCAAGGTCGCCAGCCGCGAGCAGGAGCCCGACACCGCCCTGCGCCACGCGGAAGAGGCCGTGGCCGAGGACAGCCGCAACCCCGAGGCTTGGCTGGAGGCCGGCAACGTCAGCCTGGAGCTCGCGCGCGAGGCCCAGACCCGCTACGACGAGGGCGTGGTGCTCCAGGCCGAGCCCCAGGAGCTGCGCCAGGCCCGCGAGAAGCTCCAGCGCCACCTGCGCGACGCGGTCAACGCCTTCCAGACCGCGGTCGAGCTGCGCCCGGACTACAAGGAGGCCATGGACCGGCTCGGCGACGTGCACTACTTCCGCGCGCGCAAGGCCGAGGACCGGGCCGAGATGACCAGCGCCTACCGCAAGGCCGTCGACGCGTTCGAGGCGGCCGCGGCCACGGGCCAGCCCACGTACAAGGAGATCTTCCACCTGGGCGTGAGCCACTATCGGCTCGGCGACCTGGACGCCGCGCGCCGGTACCTGACCGAAGGCGTGAAGATGAGCCCGCCCGGCCGCCGGCCCAAGGAGTGCCTGTGGTACCTGGCCGAGCTCGAGACCCAGGAAGGCCACATCGACAACGCCATCCAGTACTGGGAGCGCACCGCCGAGGCCTACGACGTCGGCGACCCCTCCGAGCGGCGGTTCCACGTGCTCGCCCGCGACTACGCCCAGCAGCTTCGCGAGCGGCGGGGGTATTAGGGGGGGGCGGTCTCTCAGCTGCCCCGCAAGGGACAATGTGCGCTGCATCGTGCAATGCACCCAAGTAGCGCTTTGGGCGACCTGCGTCCCAGAAGCTCGTGGCCCCTCCCTACGACTAAATGGCCTAGGCATCAAATGTGATGCCGGTCGCACGGCCAGCTTTTTCGCACCGCCTTGGCACTCATGGGAGGTGACCTTGCCTCATCCGCCCCGCACGCGGGACTGAGCCCCGGCGGGGAAATATCTCAATTTTGCGTTGACAGGAAATCGCAATGATGCTATATTCGTAGGTATATGGAGTCCGCCTCCAGCGGAGAGCGTCGTGCCGAAGGTGCAGGTTGTGTTCTATAAGGACGACAGGGGGAGGGCTCCGGCCTTGGAGTGGCTCGACCAACTGCCCCCGAAGGTCCGAGACAAGTTCATTGTGCGGTTTGAGCGACTGAAGGAATGCGGGAGCGAGTTGCGACGTCCAGAGGCAGACATGCTACGGGACGGCATATATGAGTTGCGGGTCAGGCGCATGAATGTCAATTATCGTGCCTTATACTTCTTTGTGGGCTCTTGCGCGGTGGTATCGCATGGTCTTACGAAGATGGACAGAGTTCCCGACAAGGATATTGATCGGGCGATCGCGTGGCGGGGGGCGTTCGTGCGTGAGCCCCATAGGCACACCCACGAAGAATCTGGGAGGGCAGACTACAATGAGGGAGAGAAGGAGGACTACCGATGCTGTTGAGATCCTCCACCGGCGGTATGTCGGGGAGGATCCCGAGAGGAAGGCCGCTCTAGAGACGGCTCGTGTCCATGCCGAAGTTGCGCGCACTATCTATGAGCTTCGGACAGAGGCCGGTCTGACGCAGCATGAGTTGGCCAAGGCCGTCGGCACCACGCAGTCGGTGATCAGTCGCCTCGAGGATGAGGACTATGAGGGCCACTCACTGGCCATGCTGAACCGGATTGCTCGCGCGCTGAACCAGCGGGTCAGTGTATTGATGACTGACGGAGACCCGGAAACCGGTACACTCCGGTACGCATTGCAGCTTGCGCTTCAAAACCTGCGCAAAGCGCGTAAGCTGACCATTGACGAGCTCGCTAAGCAGACCGGCATTGATCGCGGCGAGCTGGTAGCAGCCGAGCGAAACGCCAGCTACAAGCCGACGCCAGCGACACTGCATAAGCTCAGCCAGTTTTTCGGAGTCCCTGAAAAGACGCTGGCAACGCTCGCGGGCGCCTTCGCCAACGTGCCAGAGCATATTGCCGATCACGCTAAGCGTTACGCGGCGCAATCGGAGAGCTTTGACAAGCTGACGCCTGAAGAGAAGAAGGCGCTCGATCAGTTTGTAGAGGCATTGAGGTCAGAGAGCTCAGACGCGGCGCAGTGATGAGTCAACGTGCCGGACCCAGCGAGCAGACGTTCGCTGATCGAGCCTTGATCGGCGTGCCCTGCCTTGTCTCTGGCGGCCTGCTCCACTGGCTTGTGTATGCGCACGCCCCCAGTCCGCTGGAGGATCTCACAGCACTCGGTGCTTGGCTGGTGTTCGGATGCTGGCAGGTGGTTGCAAATCTCTTTCTGCTTGTCGCCGCAATCAAGTTCTTCGGCCGCACGGGATGGGTGCGCCGCCAGCTGGCGCACGCCAGGTGGCAGCTCGTTGCGCTTTTCGTGGCGGTTACGATTGTGACCAGCGCAACTGCGCTGATGTATCTGGCCCAGACGGCGGCACATGGGCCTTGATAGTGGGACGACCACGATAGGCGCATGCCGCGCGCTAGCGATCGAGGCACGTCGCCGCTGCGGATACCCGTTGGCGGCGAACGAGAATCGGTTGGCCGTTATGTGGATTGGGCGTGGGCTCCTGCTGGCATGCGTTCTTGCAGCCGGGTGCCAGGATACCGGGCAGGATCGGCATGGCGTCGACGACCTGCCAAGGGTCTCCATCGAGGAGGTGTATGGTACCTGGGTCGTATATGATGCTGAGGGGTATCGAGGCGACGCTGTGTGGCAAGACGGCTCCAGCAGCGGCTACATCGGCGAATCCATTGAGGTCTATGCTGACCGATACAAGCCGATCACGACCTCCTGCAAGAACCCGAAGTATGAATATGAAGAGATCAAATACCCCCATGAAGAAGGAGAGGTTCCTAACTGGAAGCAGAGGCGGACAACTGCATTTTATGGGCATCATTACCAGAGGGATACCATCCAGATATTCCACGTATACTGCGAAGGCGGCGAGAGCTACTTTGGTCCCTTCGAGTACCTCGGGGATCACATCGCAATCTTCCACAAGGATTGGATCCTCGCGGCAAGAAGGCGCGCAAGTCGCCCTGCCGAACGCCCCTCATAGAAGGAAGGGTTAGGTGAACAGCTAGCCTTGTTCCAAGACGAGGAGAAGGGCCGTGGAATGGGGCGGTTGGAACGGAGCGGAGGCGTAGCCGCAGCACGGTTCCAACCGCCTGCGGCCCGACCGCACGTCCGGCCTCGCGTGCGCACCGGGTCCCCGCGCCTCGCCCCGCACGCGTGACCGGCCTACCGGCTGTAGAACTCGATGACCTTCTGCTCGTCCACGGGGCAGCGCACGTCCTCGCGCTCGGGCAGGCGGGTCACCCGGCCGGTGAACTCCTTCTCGTCCACGGCCACCCAGTCCGGGATCTCGTAGTCGCCGACCTGGGCCAGGGCGTTCTCCACCCGGGCGCGGCTGTTCTGGCGGTCGCGCACGCCCACCACGTCGCCCTTGTCCACCCGGTAGCTGGGGATGTCCACCTTGCGGCCGTTGACCAGCACGTGCCCGTGGGCCACGAGCTGGCGCGCGTCCGCGGTGGTCACCGCGAAGCGCAGGTTGCAGACTACGTTGTCCAGGCGCCGCTCCAGGAACTGGAGCAGGTTGTGCCCCGGGTTGCCGCCCGCGCGGGTGGCCTCCTCGTACGCGCGGTGCAGCTGCTTTTCGCTCACGCCGTAGAAGTAGCGCAGCTTCTGCTTCTCCACGAGCCGCAGCCCGTACTCCGAGGGCCGCCGGCGCCGGGTGCTCGGGGGGCTTTCGCGCCGCGCGAACGCGCGCGCCACCCCGGCCTTGCGGCTGGCCGCGAACCCGAGCCGCCGCGAAACCTTGGCCATGGGGCCACGATGCCGTGCCATATACAGTGTCCTCTCAATCGATCGCGTACGTTTGCCCGGGCCCGATGCGAACGCCGCGCACGGGGTCGCGCGCGGGCGGGCCCGCCCATCCACGCGCGGCGGCCCGCCTCCGAACGGCCCGCCGCCTGCCCCTTCCGTTCATGGGCAGCCGCCGGAAGGGGACAGAACAGTGTACCGCACGCCCGCGCGGATGCCAGGGAAAAATGGCCGCTCTTGCATACAGGGCATGCGTATATACGACGCGCGGGTGGCGCGACGGGGCCGCTCAGTCCGGGTCCTGCGGCCAGGCGGCGCGGATCTCGCGCGCGAACCCCTCGTCGGTGAGGTCCAGGGTCAGGGGCGTCACGGACGCGTACCCGGCCAAGAGCGCCGCGGCGTCGTAGTCCTCGGACGGGTCGTGGGACAGGAAGTTCCCGTCGATGCGGAAGGCCTCGGGCTCGTCCGCCGCGTGCGGGGTGAAGAACTCCTCGAAGCCGCTGGTGCCGTGGCGGGTGACGCGCAGGCCGCGGATCTCGCGCACGGGCCGTGCCGGGACGTTGAGGTTCAGAAGAAACGGCCGCGCTGCGCCGTGGCGCAGGTGGGCCTCGGGGTGGCGGCGGCGCTCGTCCTCCCAGGCGAGGGCTTGCTCGACCACGCGGCGCCCGAAGTGGCAGCAGGCCGACCAGTCGTAGATCGCCTGCACTTCGCTCGAGACGCCCACCGCGCTCACGCCGTTGAGGACCGCTTCGTAGGCCGCGCCGATCGTGCCCGAGTACAGCACGTTCACGCCCACGTTGGGCCCGGTGTTCGGGCCGCTGACGACCAGGCGCGGCGGGGCGTCGAGGTGATGGCGCAGCGCGAACTTGACCGCGTCCGCGGGCGTGCCGCTCACGCACAGGCGGCGCACCCCGGCCGGCCGGGGCGCAAGCTCGCGCACGCGCAGGGGCTCGCGGATCGTGACCGCGTGGCCCACGCCGCTCTGCTCGCGCTCGGGCGCGGCGATGAACAGGGGGCCGAGGTCGGCGAGCGCCTCGGCCAGCGCGTACAGGCCCGGGGCCTCGATGCCGTCGTCGTTGGTGAGCAGGATCGTCATGCGCGCGAGGGTCCGGCGGCTAGAGGAGAAGCAGGGTGGCCGCGCCCAGGTACAGGGTCTGGGTCACCACGTCGATGACCACGGTCACGAACGGGCCGGCGGCCAGGGCCGGGTCCGCGCCGAACTTGTGGCAGCACAGGGGCGCGGCCGTGCCGATGAGCACGGCCACGAGCACCCCGCCGAGCACGGCCAGGCCCAGGATCGCGCAGAACTGCACCAGGTCCTCGACCCCGGCCGCGGCCGCGCGCCCGCCCAACAGCCCGTAGGCCGCGAGCCCCAGGGCCGCCGCGCACGTGAGCCCGATGACTGCGCCCACCAACAGCTCTCGCCGGATGAGCCACAGCACGTCGCCCACGCCCACCTCGCCCGTGGCCAGGCCGCGCACGGTCACGGTGGAGGACTGGATGCCCACGTTCCCGCTCAGGCCCGCGAGCACCGGGGTGAAGAACACGAGCGCGAGCACCTTGTCCAGGGTCGGCTGGAAGTACGCGATCACCGCGGCGAGCGCCACCCCGCCCACGAGCGTGGTCGTCAGCCACGGCAGCCGCTTGTACGCGCGGCGCATCGTGCCCTCGGCAAAGGGGTTGTCCGCGCCGATGCCCGCCAGGCGGAACAGGTCCTCGCCCGCCTCGTCGTGCATGACCTCCAGGATGTCGTCCACCGTGATGATGCCCAACAGCGGCCCCCGGTCGCCGACCACGGGCAGGACCTCCAGGTCGTACTTGCCCATCAGGTTCGCGGCGACCTCCTGGTCGCGGCCGCCGTGGATGGTGACGATGGCTCGGTCCATGAGCTCGCGCACCGGGGCCTGGGGCGAGGCGGACACGAGGTCCTGGAGGCGCACGGACCCCAGAAGCCGCCGGTGGTCGTCGACCACCAGGATGTGGTGCACGGTCTCGCTCTCTTCGCTGCGCCGCCGCGCGGTCTCCACGGCCTCGGCGGCCGTGGCCGTGGCGGGCACGGCCAGATACGCCTGGGTCATGATCCGGCCCGCGGTCTCGGGCTCGTAGGAGTGCAGCTCGCGGATGTCGCGCGCGTGGTCCTGGTCCAGGAGCGCGAGCACCGCCTCCGCGCGCGGCTCGTCGAGGCGCTCGACCGTGGCCGCCGCCTCGTCCGGGGGCATGCGGTCCAGCATCTCGGCCAGGCGGTCGATGTCCGTGTCGGCCAGGACCTCGGTCTGGGTCTCGTCGGCGAGCTCGTCCACCGCGCCCACGAGCTCGTCCAGGGACAGCAGCCCCACCAGATCCGCGCGTTCGTCGGGCAACAGGTGCTCGACGGCCGCGGCGATGTCCGCGGTGTGCAGCCCATCGAGCAGGGCCGCGATCTCGTCCTCACGAGCGCCCGCGCGCACCAGGTCCACGAGTCGCTCCCAGGGCGGGGGCGGCGGACGGTCGTCCATGCGGGGCCTCCTGCGAGCTAGGCGCCGGGGCGCATCGCGGCTCTCGAATGATCGTGCAGCTGCCCTCCCAAGCTTCGACCAAGGAGGGGCCCTGCGTATTGTCCGGCCAAGGCACGCGCACGCAAGCCAGATTCTCCTTTTTTGCGCTCGGAGCGGTTCTCAAGTCTTGTTCACGGCATGCGCCGTCCTTTGTCCTCTCTCCCCTCGGGAGAGGGTGAGGGAGTTCTTGCGGGAAGGCGCGCGGCGTGGCTTTTCCCTTGCCTGGGGCCGGGTGCGTGCCGATCATGGGGACAGACGCATAGTCGTAACTGGGCGAGAGGATCGGATGAGCGACCCCCTGCCCGCCCCGGCGCGGGCGTTCCTGGACTACTGCCGCGTCGAATGCCGGCTGGCGGACAACACCCTGCAGGCGTACGAGCGCGATCTGCGCGACTTTCTGGCGTGGCTGGCCGGCCGCCGCAAGACGCTCGCGCGCGCGGGCGCGGACGAGGTGCGCGCGTACCTCGCGGCCCTGGCCCGCCAGGGCCACAAGGCCGCCACGCGCACCCGGCGGCTCGTGACCCTGCGCATGTTCTTCCGGTTCTGCGTGACCGAGAAGCTTCTCGCCCAAGACCCGGCCGCGGACCTGGACGCGCCCAGGCGGTGGAAAGCCCTGCCCGAGTTCCTGACCCGGCGCGAGGCGAGCGCGTTGCTCGACGCCTCGCAGCCGGCGGGCGCGCTGGGGCTTCGCAACCGCGCGGTGCTGGAGGTCCTGTACGCCGCGGGCGGGCGCGCCTCGGAGCTGTGCGACGCGCTCTTGAGCTGGTACGAGCCCGAGGCCGGACGCCTGCGCCTGCGGGGCAAGCGCGGCAAGGAGCGCATCGTGCCCCTGGGCGAGCCGGCGCAGGGGGCCCTGGCCGCGTATCTCAACGGCGCGCGCCCGCAGCTCACGCGCGCGACCAAGGCTGCGCACCTGTTCGTAAGCCGCACGGGCCGCAGGCTCGACCGGGCGTCCGTGTGGCGCATCGTACGCGCCGCGGCCCGCCGCGCGGGCCTTTCCAAGCGCATCTATCCGCACCTCTTGCGACACAGCTTCGCCACGCACCTGCTCGAAGGCGGGGCGAACCTGCGCGTGGTGCAGGAGCTCCTCGGGCACGCGGACGTGTCCACCACCGAGATCTACACGCACGTGGACGCGCGCCGCCTGCGCACGGCCTACGACGCGTTCCACCCGCACGCCTGAGCGCGAAGGCGCAGGGCGCGGAACCTGACACAAGGGGCCGGACCCGGGGCGCGCGCGGCCCGGTGCGGTGGGCGCGTCGCTCCGTTCCCTCTCCTCCCGGGAGAGGGATAGGGTGAGGGAAGCGCGCGAAGGCGGTTGCGCAGGCGGCCTCGAAGTCCGTGTGCGAGACAAGCCCTCCCCCTAGCCCCTCCCGGAGGGAGGGGGGATCCGCGTGACGGCCGCCGGAGGGAGGGGGGAACGCGCCAGGCGCTCGTGGCTGTGCGCCGGGCGACATGCGGGCGGTAGCAGCGTGCCCGTCAATGCGCCGGGACCGCGCGCGGTTCGTTCCCTCTCCCCCGGGAGAGGGCGAGGGTGAGGGAGAGAATCGACAAGGCCGGCCGTACGAGGGGCCGCCTCCCCTATCCTCCGCGTCTGAGCGGGAAAGGAAATTGCAGGGAGTCCACGGGAGCACGGGACGGACCGGAATGCCGAACAAGCTATTGACCAAGGCCCGCGAGTTGCCCGACGAGCCGGGCTGCTACATCATGAAGGACACGCGCGGCCACGAGATCTACGTGGGCAAGGCGCGCAGCCTGCGCCGCCGGGTGGCCAGCTACTTCCAGGCCAAGGATCGCCTGGGCAAGGAACAGGCGCTCGTGGAGAACATCGCGGACTTCGAGTACGTGGTCACCGACAGCGAGGTGGAGGCCGTGCTCCTGGAGAGCCGGCTCATCAAGGACCTGCGGCCCCGGTACAACTTCCTGCTGCGCAACAACGAGCAGTATCCGTACCTGGAGGTGACCCTGGGCGAGGACTTCCCGCGGGCGCTGGTGACGCGCGAGCACCGGCCGGGCAAGAGCCGGCACTTCGGGCCGTTCCCCTCGGCCGCGGACCTGCGCGCGGTGCTCAGCCGCCTGGGCCGGGTGTTCAAGTTCCGCACCTGCAACCTGCGCCTGCGCGCGGACGATCCGAAGGCGCGGTTCCGCCGGCCGTGCCTCAACTACCACATCGGCCGGTGCACGGCCCCGTGCGCGGGGCTCGTGTCCCGGCGCGAGTACCGCCGGCAGATCGCGGGGCTGCTGCTTTTCTTCGGCGGGCGCAAGCGCGCGCTCGTCAAGTCGCTCGACCGGGAGATGCAGGCCGCGGCCAAGGCCCTGCGCTACGAGGAAGCCGCGGAGCTGCGCGACGCGCTGGCGGCCCTGGAGCGCATCCACGACGCGCCGGCCCTGGACCAGGAGCTCGCGCCCGCGGTGCCGATCATCGACCCGACCAAGGGACTGGAGAGCCTGCGCCGGGCGCTGGGGCTCGAGCGGGCGCCCCGGCGCATCGAGGGCGTGGACATCGCCAACCTCCAGGGCGGCGAGATGGTCGGCGCGGTGGTCACGTTCCTGGACGCGCTCCCGTTCAAGGACGGGTACCGCCGCTACCGGATCAAGACCGTGGCCGGGCAGGACGACTTCGCGTCCATGGCCGAGGTGGTCCGCCGCCGGTACACCCGGCTGCGCCGCGAGAAGGGCGAGCTGCCGGACCTCGTGCTCGTGGACGGCGGCCGGGGCCAGGTGCGCGCGGCCGCCCAAGCGCTGGCCAAGGCGCGCGTGCGGGTGCCCGTGCTCATGGGCCTGGCCAAGGAAGAGGAGGTCCCCCTGCTCGCGGGCCGGTCCGAGCCCGTGCGCCTGTCGCGCCGGTCGGCGGGGCTCAAGCTCCTCATGTTCGTGCGCGACGAGGCCCATCGCTTCGCCCAGCACTACCACCACATCCTGCGCCGCAAGGCCTTGTTTCAGTAGGGGGGCGTACGCCGTCAGGCAGGCTCAGGCGCACTTGTCCAGGGCGGCCTCGAAGAGCTTGGTGTAGCTCTCCACCAGGTACGGCCGGTCGAGCAGGCCCTTGAACGTGTCCGCCAGCGACCGGTAGCTCAGGGCCGTGATCTTGGTCTCGAACCGCACCAGGGCCTGGGCGATGGCCGCCGCGTACAGGATCGACCCCGTGCGCTGGGTGGCGGCGGGCAGGGGCGAGAGCATCATGAGCTTGCCGTAGTCCTTCAAGGTGCGCAGATGCCGGGTCTGCACCTGGGGGCTGAACAGGGCCTCGGAGAGCGTCTTGCCGCGGAAGTACTCGGCCTCCTCCTCCGCGAGACCTGTGAGCCGCGCGAAGCAGAACGGCCCCTCCTCGTCCGCGCGCATCGGGGTTTCCAGGTCGCGGTACAGGTGGGCGAGCTTGGTCATGTCGTCGCGGCTGTGGATGCGCTCGAGCGCGCACCAGTTGTACTCGGGCCGGGCGAACACGTCCTCGCGCTTGAGGAAGACCGCGCTCATGCGGCGGTTCTCCTGGGGCGCGCGCCCGGAGAGCACGTCGATGACCGGCCGGATGCCCAGGTGCTCCTCGAAGTACCAGGTCAGCCACCGGCTCGGGTCGGCGTCGAGTTCTTGCCCCGTGGCCTCCTGGAGCTCGTCGCGCAGCCGGGCCGTGTCCTCCTCCGAGTCCGAGGCGCACAGCTGCTGCAACAGCCGCACGACGCGGCCCTCGCGCTCTTCGGCCCACAGGTTCGGCTGAGTCTGGCCCATAGCGGCTCGCTCCCGACCAAGCCCGCGCCACTGTACAACGTTTTCGCACGCGTTGCAAGGGGACTTGTGCGCGGATTTGCGGCGCAACGCTTGCCCGCGCCGGTTCTTTGTCCCCTCCCTCGGACGGAGAGGACGGTTGGGGCCTCGCGTCTCTTCGTGCCCTCTCCCCTCGGGAGAGGGTAAGGGTGAGGGAAAGGGGGAAGATGCACAGCGCGGGCGCGTAACGCACTCGCCCGAGCGCATGGCGCCGCCCATGGAAGAACGACCCCCTCCCTAGCCCTCCCCCGGAGGGAGGGGGACGCGCGAGTACGTGCGCCTTCTTTGTTCCCTCTCCCCCCGGGAGAGGGTGAGGGAGAGGGAGAAGATGCACAGCGCAGACGCGTAACGTATTTGCCCAAGCGCTCGGCGCCGCCCATGGAAGAACGGCCCCCTCCCTAGCCCTCCCCCGGAGGGAGGGGGACGCGCGAGTACGTGCGCCTTCTTTGTTCCCTCTCCCCCCGGGAGAGGGTGAGGGAGAGGGAGAAGATGCACAGCGCAGACGCGTAACGTATTTGCCCAAGCGCTCGGCGCCGCCCATGGAAGAACGGCCCCCTCCCTAGCCCTCCCCCGGAGGGGGAGAGGACGGCTACGCGGAGGGGGGCTGCGGGCTCGGCGCCTGGTGGGGCATTGACACCGCGCGCAGGGAACCTAGGATCGACCCGGCGTTGCGCTGCGCATCGCAGCGCGTCTGTGCAGGGAACCGGCATGATCGCCGTGCCCATCACCGCCACGTCCATGGCCGCGGCCCTGCGCGAACTCGCGCAGGCGAACGCCGGGCCCGCCGACCTGGTGGAGCTTCGCCTCGACTACCTGGGCGCGGCCGCCGAGCCCGAGGCGCTCGTGGCCGCGAGCGACAAGCCGTGCATCGCCACGTGCCGGGCCGCGCGCGAGGGCGGCCGGTGGCCCGGCGAGGAGGACGCGCGGCTTGCGCTGCTCGCGCGCGCGGCCCGCGCGGGCGCGGCGTACCTGGACGTGGAGGCCGACGCCGTGGCGCACCTGCCCGACCGCGGCGGGGCGCGGCTCATCGCGAGCTACCACAACTTCGAACGGACCCCCGCGGACCTGGCCGGCCGCGTGGCCGCGCTGGAGACGCTTCCCTGCGAGGTCGTCAAGTTCGCCACGTTCGCGCGTGACCTCGCGGACAACCTGCGGGTGTGGGAGGTGCTCGCCCGATGCCGCAAGCCCGCCATCGGCCTGTGCATGGGCGAGCTGGGAGAGGTGAGCCGCGTGCTCGCCCTGCGCCAGGGGTCCATGCTCACCTTCGGCGCGCTCGCCGCCGGCCGCGAGTCCGCGCCGGGGCAGCTCACCGCCCGGGACCTCGCCGAGGTCTACCGGGTGCGGTCGATCACCGCGCACACGCCCCTGTACGCCGTGGTGGGCGACCCGATCGCGCACTCGGTGTCTCCGGATATCCACAATGCGGCCTTCGCCGCCCTGGGCATGGACGCGGCGTACCTGCGCTTTCGGGTCCAGGACCTCTCGAGTTTTCTGGAGGGGTTCGAGCCTCTGCACTTGCAGGGCGTAAGCGTGACCATCCCGCACAAGGCCGCGGCGCTCGCGGCTGGCTGCGAGGCCGAGGACGCGGCCCGGCGCATCGGCGCGGCGAATACCCTCACGCGCACGCCGCGCGGATGGGCGGCCGCGAACACGGACCGGGACGCGGCCCTGACCGCGGTGCGCGCGGCGGCCGCGCGTGCGGGCCGGACGCTCGAGGGCGCGCGGGCCCTGCTCCTGGGCGCGGGCGGCGCGGCGCGGGCCATCGCCTGTGGGCTTACGGAGGCCGGGTGCCGGCTCACGGTGGCCAACCGCACCCGGTCGCGCGGGGAGGCGGTGGCCGCGGACTTCGGCGCGCGCGTGCTCGACCTCGACCGCGTGGGCGACGAGCGCTTCGACGTGGTGGCCAATGCCACGAGCGTGGGCATGCACCCGCACGAGGAGGCCACGCCCGTGGACGCGCGCATGTTCGGCCCCGGGATGGTGGTGTTCGACGCGGTGTACAATCCGGTGGACACGCGCATGCTGCGCGAGGCGCGCGCGGCCGGGGCCGAGGTCGCCGACGGGCTGGCCATGTTCGTGGGCCAGGCCGCCGCGCAGTTCGAGCGCTGGACCGGCCGGCCCGCGCCGCGAGGGGTGATGGAACAGGTGGTGCGCCGTCGGCTCGGGCTCTGAGCGCGGCGCCGCAGCCAGGGAGGAGAGGCATGGCGGACTTGTATCTGGGACGGATCGTGGCCGTGGCGCGCAACCGCGAGGGGCGATGCGCTGCCCTGTACCGGGTCTCCTCGCGCAGCTTTCCCAACCGCCGCGCGCAGCGGACCGACCGCGGCGTGGCCATCGTGCCCAAGGAGGGCCACGAGGGCGACGTGTTCAAGAACCCCTACATCGCGTACAACTGCTGCCGGATCGTAGGCGAGACCGCGGTGCTCACCAACGGCGCGCAGACGGACTTCATCGCCGAGCGCATTGAGGCCGGGCTGCCCGTGCGCGAGGCCCTGGCGCTCACGATGCTCGCCATGGACTACGAGCACGACAAGCTGGACACCCCGCGCGTGGCCGCGGTCGTCCGCCGCGGGGCCGAGGCCGGGTACCTGGCCGTGGTGCGCAAGGACGGGCTGGAGGTGCGCCGCGTCGAACTGGACCCGGGCGCGTGCGTGTGGGTGGCCACCTACGAGCACGACTCCGTCGACCCCGGCCGGCGCGACGCGTTCGCGGCCACCAGCCCCGAGGCGGCGTGCGACTACGTGCTCGGCGAGGGCGCGTTCGCGCAGTTCCGCAACCCGATCACCGCAGTGTGCGCGCTCGCCGCGGACACGGGGTTCGCGCTGGCCGCGCGCGACGCGAAGTAGGCCCGAGCGGAAGCCTTGCCATGGCGGCGACAACCGGCCCGTGCAGGGAGGTGCGCGTGCGATCGAGCCTGGATGGGTCCGAGGAGCCGTGCCTGGTGTGGACGGCCCCGGCTTCGGGGCCTCGGCCGCTCTTGATCGGGCTGCACACCTGGAGCTATGACCGGTTCAATCAGCAGGACGCCCTGCTGCCCCTGGCCCGGCGCCATGGGTGGCACCTGGCCCTGCCCGAGCTGCGCGGCCCGAACACGGAGGAGAATCCCCGCGCGAGCCAGGCCTGCGCCAGCCCGCTCGCGCTCCAGGACGCGGTCGACGCGTTCGAGCACGTGTGTACGCTCGCGCCCGTGGACCGCTTGCGCGTGCTCGTGGCCGGGGCCTCGGGCGGCGGGCACGCGGCCATGATGCTCGCGGCATACCGGCCCGAGCTGTGGCGCACCGTGGCCGCGTTTTGCGGGATCGCGGACCTGGCGGCCTGGCACCGCGAGTGCGGGCCGGGCTCCGGGTACGCGCGGGCCATGGAGGCCTGTTGCGGCGGGCCGCCCACGGGCGAGGCGCGCGAGGAGTACACGCGCAGGTCGCCCATCCACCACGCCGCGTCCGCGGCGCGTGCGCGCCTCACGATTTTCCACGGCAAGTGGGACCGGTCCGTGCCCTTCACCCACGCGGTGCGCATGTTCGACGCGGTCAACGCCATCGACCCGCAGAGCCGCGTGTTCCTGCGCGTGTTCGACGGCGGCCACGAGATGCCCCTGGCCATGCTCGAGGCGCACCTCGCGGGCGCCATGCACGAAGCGAACGGCGCGTCCCCTCCCCCTGCGGGGGAGGGCTAGGGAGAGGGATTTTCAAGTACGCGGCGCCGGCGGGGAGCGCCGAGCGCGTCTCGTCCGTCTTCCCTCACCCTCTCCCTCTCCCGAAGGGAGAGGGAACGAACGCGGCGCACTCGGTCGCGCGTTCACGGGGACGCCGCCGCGGTCCGCATACCGCTCGGCGCATGAAGACAAGCGCTACGCGCCCCCCTCCGGCAGGGCGTTAGGGGGCGGGATTCTTCAAGTAGGGAGCGCCAGTGGGGAGCGCCGGCGCGAGCCGCGCGCTCAGGGCGCCTCCTGCCGATGCACGAGTCGGTAGTCGTCCTCGGTGAGCACGGCGAGCGCCCGGCTGAACGCCCTCACCGCCCCGGCGTGGCCCTCGATGCGCACCGCGGCCTCGTCCTCGCGGGTGCGGATGCCTCCGGTCGCGCGGCTGGGCGCGGGCATGCACCAGGTGTCCAGGTCCCCGCGGATCTGTAGCTGCAAGAGCCTGCGCAGCCCCCACACGATGGCGGTGCGGTACCGGTCCGCGCGCTCCCGGTCGCCGAGCTCGCGCGCGAGCGCGAAGCCGTCCACCAGGCCCTGCACGCACACCGCGGTCTCGGCCGCGGACTGGGCCCGGCGGGTCTGCGCGCCGCCCTGCAAGAAGAACCGGCCCCGCGCGTCCGCGGGCACCTGGGGGCCCCGCTGCTGGGCCGAGGCCAGGAGGTCGCTCTTCTGCAGCGCGAAGTCCGCGGCCTCGCGGTTGTGCGTGGCCCGGTACACGCGCACGGCCGCCTGCACATGGGCGCCCAGGTGCGGGCCGAGCATCGTGCCTTCGCCGTCCGCGGCGAACACGCGCCCATAGCCGCGCAGGCTCTCCAACAGTCCGTCCCAGACCTGCGCGGTCTCGGAAGCGCGGGCCCATTCGGCCAGGGCGAGCTGGGCCCGGGCCCCGGCGCGAGCCTCGTCGTCCGAGTCCGAGAGGTCCAGTCCGGCCGCGTACAGGCCCTGGCTGCCCCGCATGGCCTGCAGGAACGCGGCCAGTCGGCGGGCGCGCTCCTGCGTGTCTTGGGTGAGCCCGAGTCGCACAAGGGCCGAGAGCCCGTCCGCCGCCGCGCGGGTGTAGGGGGGGCGGTCCTCGGGCTTCAGATACGCCCACGGCTCGAGGGGATGTTCCATGTAGTAGACGTCGAAGAGCCGGTCGAGCGCCTGGCGGGCGTGTGCGCGCACGGCCTTGCCCGGGCCCGAGGCGTCGGCCAGGGCGAGCGCAGCGACCGCGTCGAGCTCCTGTACGAACGTGGGCACAGGCTGCGTGGCGCGGTCGGTCATGGGCTGGTACACCGCGGGCAGCACCGCCGCGTCGGTCGCCTGGGCGGTCAGGTACGCTGCCGCCCGTTCCAGGGCCGCGACAAGCGACGCGGTGTGCACCGCCTGCACCGGCACCACCTCGCCGCCGCGGTACAGGCGCACGGGCTCGCGGCCGGGGAGGCTGAGGGCCATGACGGACGGGACCACGACCACCGAGGCCTGCCCTTCGCCCGTGGGCGGCATGGGCCGGTTGCCGAACACGGCCTCCCAGGCGGTGGCCAGGGCCGCCTTGGTGCCGCGGCCGTACAGGTGGATCATGCTCGCGGGCACGCGCGCCTGTTCGCCGCGCCACGCCAAGCGAAAGCCCTCGCGCCCGCCGGCCACGCGCTGGAGCACGAGAATCGGGTTGGGCTGGGACAACGGCTCCTCGGGCAGGAACACCTCCACGAGGCACGCGACCGGACCGCCGCCGGTCAGGTCGGGCAGGTCGAGCGCGCGCGCGGCCGCCAGTCGGGCGTTGGCGAGCAGCGAGGCCTGGTCGGACTCGCCGAACCCCACGGGCCGCCCGTCTTGCAGAAACGTGACGCGCACCCCGTTGCGCGAGGCGAGCGGGTCGCCCGTGCGCGGGCGCGCGGGCACGGCGCGCCGGGCCTCGCCCCGGTGCAGGGCGAGCTCGCGGCGAGCCGCGTCCACGAGCCGCGCGAGCACGGCGTCGGTGACCTCGGCGCGGGTGCGCAGCATGGGCTCGCCCGCGGCCAGAGGCGCCGCGGCCAGCGCGAGCGCCAGGCCTGTGAGGACGAGTACCCGCATGTTCACCAGAGGCTCCTGATTGGGGCAGGCCGCGAATCGGAGCGTACGCTTCGGCTTGGTTATACTCGTGCGCCGGTGCGAATGAAACGGAGAAACGGCGCTCCGTCGCAACTGCGCGGCCTTACCGCAGACTCGCCCTCACCCTCACCCTCTCACGAGGGGAGAGGGAACGAAGGGCGCGCGCTCGGTCGTGCGTTGACGGCCGCGGCGGTACGGTTCGCATGTTGGCGGTCGCATGGGAAAAGGCGCCACGCGCGTCCCCCTCCCGCCGGGAGGGGGCTAGGGGGAGGGATTTTCTCAAGTAGAGCGCGCCGAGCAATTCCGCGAGCGTCTGTGCACGCTTCCCTCACCCTTACCCTCTCCCGAGGGGAGAGGGAACGAAGGGCGCGCGCTTGGCCGTGCGTTGACGGCCGCGGCGGTACGGTTCGCATGTTGGCGGTCGCATAGAAAGAAGCGCCACGCGCGTCCCCCTCCCCCCGGGAGGGGGCTAGGGGGAGGGCACAAGGCGCGGCTGGCAGCGGGAGACGCGGACTTCGCGTTCGAAAACCTCTCAACCCCCCGGCCCTCGCGGCCGCTAATCGGTATGCGGCACGGAGGCCGCCGTTCTCGGATGGTACTGCCTGGTCTCAGGGAGGAGGCCCGTGGCATTACGCCCAGCACACCCCGGCAGCCCCGGCGGGCTGCCCGACGGATGGTTCCGGCGCGGCGCCGCCGCGCGGGAGCCCTTGGCCGCTGCGGGCGCGCGCGCCCGGGCCGCCTCCGACCGTGCTGCATCCGAGAGCATTGGCCACGACCGCGTGGAGCTCTCGGCGGGGGCCTCGGGCACAGACGCAGAGGCCGGGTCCGCCGGTGCCGCGCGCGCAAGCCGCATATACACTGCCCCTCGTGCTGCAATGCAGGTCCCGCAGCCGCACATGCTCGACCCGTCCGCCCTGCGCGTGCGCGTGGCCCGGGGCCTCATCGAGCGCTATGGCGCGGACAGCCCCCTGGTCGCGCAGTTCCAGGACGCGGCCGACTGGTTCTCCTCCTTCGACCCGCGCCTGTACGGGAGCGCCTTGCTCGTCCTGTACATGCTCCTGGAGCAAGGCGACGAGGACGCGGCGCGCGGGATGCTGAAGGCCATGAGCGTCATGCGCTCGGCTGGCCTGGCTCTGTTTGACGGCCCGGTCACCCGCCAGCAGGCGGCGGTCTCCGCGGCCACGTTCGAGGCGAGCCTGACCGCGGTCTTCGCCCGCGTACAGGTGCAGGACCAGGGCCGGACCGTGCAGGCGAGCGCCGGGGCCGTGCGCGTGGAGGCGAGCATCCAGGCCCAGACCGCGCACGCGGATCCCCTGATCCTGGACCTGGACGGCGACGGCATCGACCTGCGCTCCGCGGAGGCCGGGCCCCGGTTCGACCTGACCGGGACCGGTGCGCCGGTGCAGACCGCGTTCGTGCAGGGCGACGACGCGTTCCTGTTCCTGGACCGCAACGGCAACGGCCGCGCGGACTCGGGCGCCGAGCTCTTCGGCGACCAGCACGGCGATGCGCACGGGTTCGCCGCGCTCGCGCGCCACGACGCGAACCGGGACGGGCGCATCGACCCGTCGGACCCGGTGTACGCGGCCCTGCGCCTGTTCCAGGACCGCAACCGCGACGGGGTCAATCAACCCGCCGAGACCCAGACCCTCGCCCAAGCGGGCGTGGCGGCCATCGACCTCGCCTACCACACGCTCGACGCCGAGGACGGCAAGGGCAACCGTCTCGCCCAGGTGGGCCGGTTCGTGCGAACGGACGGCCGCGCGGGGCTCGCAGCGGATGCGCTGTTGCGGTATCGGCGCGCGTGACCCCTCGCGCGGGGGCGGTTACACGTTGACACTTCTGCAATCCGCGGTCTAAACTATCCTCCTTGCGTGGCGCTTGGCACTCGACGCGCCCTTGCCCCAACAGGAGGCCCTTGCGCATGACGCCCTCCCGGCGGCCCACGCGCGCGGTGCGCGTGGGGCCGCTCACCATCGGCGGCGGGGCCCCGGTCTCGGTCCAGAGCATGGCCAAGGCCCGGCCCCAGGACGTGGACACGATCCTGGCCCAGATCCGCGAGGCCGCGGATCTGGGCTGTGAGCTGATGCGCCTGGCCGTGCCCGACCATGCGGCCCTGGGCCCGTTCGCCGAGGTCAAGCGCGCGAGTCCTCTGCCGCTCGTGGCCGACGTGCACTTCACGCCCGCGCTGGCGCTGGAGGCCGTGCGCGCCGGCGCGGACAAGATCCGCATCAACCCGGGCAACACCCACGACTGGGAGGGTGTGGCCGCGGTGGTGCGCGAGGCCAAGCGCCGGGGCGTGGCCGTGCGCGTGGGCGTGAACTCCGGCTCCATCCGCCCCCGCGGCGCGGAGCGCGAGGCCGAGCCGCAGCCCGACCTCGCCACCCTGCTCGCGGACGAGGCCCTCTCTTGCGCGCGGCGCATGCACGAGGAGCTCGACTTCGACCAGATCGTGCTCAGCCTCAAGGCCCACGACGCGGCCACCACCATGAAGGCCAACCGCCTCGCGGCCGAGGCCTCGGACTGGCCCCTGCACCTGGGCGTGACCGCGGCCGGACCGCGCGAGGACGCGCTCCTCAAGAGCGCGGTGGGCGTGGGGGGGCTCTTGGCCGAGGGCATGGGCGACACGATCCGGCTCTCCTTCACCGGTCCGCCCGCCGAGGAGGTGCGCGTGGGTCGGGAGCTTTTGCGCGCGGCCGGGGTGCTCCACGACCGGGTCGAGATCGTCAGCTGCCCCACCTGCGGGCGGTGCAAGGTGGACCTGCGCGACCTGGTGGACCAGGTCAAGGCCCGCGTGGCGCACCTGCCCGGCCCCCTGACCGTGGCGGTGATGGGCTGCGAGGTGAACGGCCCCGGCGAGGCGTCCGACGCGGACGTGGGCCTGGCCGCGGGCGGAGGCCGCTACGCGCTCTTCGAGAAGGGCCGGCTCGTGCGCAGCGTGGACGAGCCCGAGGCCGTGGACGCGCTGTGCGCCGCGGCCGAGCGGCTGGCCGCCGACCGGGCGGCCCGCGCCGCCGCGGCCAGCGCGAACCAGGAGGCCGAATCGTGAAGCGCCTGGCCCTGCTCGGCGCCACGGGGTCCGTGGGCTTGAGCACACTGGACGTGGTGCGCGCGTTCCCCGAGGCCTTTCAGGTGGCGAGCGTCTCGGGCGGGAACAACTGGCGCGCGCTCGCCGAGGTCGCGCGCGAGTTCCGCCCGGAGCTTGTGGCCATTGCCCGCGAGGCGCACGAGCCCGCGCTGCGCGAGGCGCTTGCGGACCTGCCCTGCCGCGTGCTCGCCGGCCCCGGGGGCGTGGTCGAGGCCGCGGCCGGCGCGGGCGCGCACATGCTTGTGAGTGCGGCGGTGGGCGCCGCGGGCCTGGACCCGACCCTTGCGGCCATCGACGCGGGCATGGACGTCGCCCTCGCGAACAAGGAGACCCTGGTCATGGCCGGTCGGCTCGTCGTCGGCCGCGCGGGCGAGCGGGGCGTCACCCTGTGGCCCGTGGACAGCGAACACTCGGCCCTGTACCAGTGCCTGCGCGCCGGACGCGAGAGCGAAGTGCGTCGCCTGGTGCTCACCGCGAGCGGCGGGCCCTTCCGCGGCCGGGCACGGGGCGAGCTCGCGCGCGTGCGCGCGGCCGAGGCCCTTGTGCATCCCACCTGGCGCATGGGCCGCAAGATCACCGTGGACTCGGCGACCCTGGCCAACAAGGCCCTGGAGGTGATCGAGGCCCACTGGCTCTTCGGCCTCGCGTACGAGCGCATCGAGGTGCTCGTGCACCCGCAGTCCGTGGTCCACGGCTTGGTGGAGTTCGCCGACGGGTCCACGGTGGCGCAGTTGAGCCGTCCGGACATGAAGCTGCCCATCCAGTACGCCCTGTTCGAGGGCGCGCGCCGCCCCGGGCCGGTGGCGGCCGCGGACCTCGCGCGCCTGGGCACGCTCACCTTCGAGACACCCGACCGCGAGGCGTTCCCCTGCCTGGACCTGGGCGTGACCGCCGGCCGAGCGGGGGGCGTGGCCGCGGCGGTCTTCTCGTCGGCCAACGAGGCGGCGGTGGACCTGTTCCTGCACGACGAGATCGAGTTCCTGGACATCCCGCGGCTCATCGAGCGGGCGCTGGCCGAGCACACGCCCGTGGCCGAGCCCACGCTCGAGGCGGTGCACGCGGCCGACCGCTGGGCCCGCGAAAGCGTGCGCGCCGGCGCGGGCGTGCACATGAGCGCAGGCATGCAGCCCCCAGAGAAGCGGTAGGGCAAGGGACACGCGCCTGGACCGAGACACAGGGTGCGAGCGTGCGGTACGGCCCTTGCCCGGGCCTTTTTCTCGTACGGGCGAGGGGTGCAGGCGAAAGGAGGCAGGGTGGCCGAGCTCCTGGAGACCGGACTGAGCAGCGGCCTCGCCGTGTTGGGCGTGGTGATCGCGTTTTCGCTGCTCATCTTTGTGCATGAGCTGGGGCACTTTCTCGCCGCGCTCCTGGTGGGCGTGCGGGTCGAGAAATTCATGCTCGGGTTCGACGCCTGGGGTCTGGGCCTGCGCAAGCGCATCCGGGGCACCGAGTACGGGGTGGGCCTGCTTCCCCTGGGCGGATACGTGAAGCTCGCGGGCGCCAGCGACCTGCCCGGCGAGGAGCAGGCCACCGGCGCGCCGGACGAGCTCATGAGCAAGGGCGTGGGCGCGCGCGCGCTCGTGTTCGTGGCCGGCGTGGCCATGAACCTGGTGCTCGGGTTCGCGATCCTGGTGGGCGCGCACCTGTACGGCGTGCCCCGGCCGGTGAATGTCCTGGGCGTGGTGCGCGAGGGCGGGCCCGCCGCGCGCGCGGGGCTGGAGACCGGCGATCGGATCACGGCCGTGGACGGCGAGCCCATCGAGTGGTTCAAGGACCTGTCCGAGGCCGTGGTCCTCAGCGAAGGCGAGCCCCTGCGCCTGACCGTGCGCCGGCCCGGCCGCGATGGGCCCTTTGACGTGCGCGTATACCCGGCCCCGGGCCCGGGGCGCATTCCCTGGCAGATCGGGGTGCTGCCCTCGCGCTCGCGCAAGGTGAGCGGGTTGATCGAGGACCTTCCCGGATTGGAGGGCACGGCCGAACAAGAGGCCCTGTCCGAGCTGCGCGCGCGCATCCGTCCGGGCGACCGGATCGTGGCCGTGGGCGAGACCCGGATCGAACACGACTACGCGGGCGCGCGCATCGGCGAACTCGTGCGGGACCGGGCCGGGCAGACCGTGACCCTGACCGTGCAGAGTCCGCGCACGCAGGACGACGCACAGGAAGCTTCAGCCCAAAAGGAAGGTGCATGGGGCCCGGAGCGCGCGGTCGAGGTGCAGGTGTATCCGGCGGGCGTGTATCCCCAGGCGGGGATGCGGTTTGGCCTTCAGGTGACCGAGGCGCTGGAGGGCTTTCCCGCGCAGGCCGCGGGCCTGCGGGCCGGCGACCGGCTCGGGGCCGTGAACGGGCGCTACTTCCGGGTGCCGGGCATCGAGCCGCTCCAGGAGGCGCTCACCGAGGCCGCGCTCAAGCCCGTGGAGGTGACCGTGCGCCGCCAGGGCCGCGAGCGCACCGTGACCGTGCAGCCAAAGCCCATGACCGGCGACCCCCGGCTGCCCCCGGGCGGGGACAACTTCCTCGGGGTCACGCTGCGGTCGCGCGAGCCCGGGGAGCCCTTTGTGGTGGATGCGGTGCTGCGCGACCAGTCGGTGCCCGGGCGTTCGGGGCAGGACAGTGGCGAGGGAACCGCGGACTCCCTCTCCCCTCGGGAGAGGGCCGGGGTGAGGGACGTTGCACGTGTGGACAGGGCACGCGACCAGGACGCGTCTCTTGTCTCTCCCCTTGACTCCCTCCCGGAGGCGGGGGGAACGGGCACGGGGCTGCAACCCGGGGACGTGCTCCTGGCCGTGGACGGCAAACCCCTTGCGAACACGGAGTTCCTGGCCGACCAGGTCGACCGAGCGAGTGCGCGTCCGGTGCGGCTTCTCTTCCTGCGCGAGGACGAGGAGCGCACCGTCACCCTGCGCCCGCACGTGGATCCCACTGTGGGCACGGCCCGCATCGGGGTGATGCTCAACGCCCAACGCACGCTCTTCGGCGTGGAGCCCGCGAGCCCCGCCGAAGACCTGCACCTGGGCCGCGGCGACGAGATCACCGGGTTCGAGCTCAGCCCGGACCTCTCCTCCACCCGGGTCGCCTGGCGGCCCCGGGGCGGGCGCGGGGACGAGAACAGCGCGCGCATTCCCACGCCCCGGCCCGTGCGCGCGCACCCGAGCGCGCACAACGTCCAGGGGTTCCTGCCCCTGAGCCTGGCCGGACACTACGCGCGTCGTCAGGCCCCCACGGTGTGGGCGGGCGTCAAGCGCGGCGGGGCCGAGGCCGTGGACATGGCCTTGACCGTGTACCGGGTCTTCCGGCGGCTGGTGACCGGGCGGCTGGAGCCCACGGCGGCCGGCGGCCCGGTCATGATCTTCCAGGTCATGTACCGCACCGCCGAGCAGGGCTGGGACCACCTCATCGACCTCGTGGCGCTGATCAGCATCAACCTGGCCATCATCAACCTGCTGCCCATCCCGGTGCTCGACGGCGGGCATCTGTTGTTCCTGTTTATCGAGTGGATCAAGGGATCGCGTCCCAATCCGCGCGCGGTGGAGATCGCCCAGTACATCGGGTTCGCGTGCCTGATCGGGCTCATGCTCATGGTGACCGCGTTCGACGTGTATTTCGGCTGGCTCTCGCCCGGGCCCTGATCGGCGGCGCGCGGGGTTGGACAACCGCGCGGGCGGGCGTATAATCGCCCCGGGCCGGGATAGGCCCCACCCTTGGCGCAAGCGACGGAGGCGCGGCTCTCCGAGACCTCGGCGGACGACCGGCCCTTGCGGAGGCGCGTATGGCCCGACACAAGCGCGAGCTTTACGAGATCCTGGCCGAGCGCAGCCTGGCGCAGCGCCGCGAGGAGGGCGCGACGCCCCCGCCCCCGCGCCCGCGCGAGCCGGCGCGCACGAGGCCCCGACGGGCGCTTGTCATCACCGTGGACACCGGGCTCGCGGTGTTCCTGGTGGTGGCGGCGATGCTGGGCACCGCGTTCGTGCTGGGACGGCGCGCCAAGCAGCGCGACATCGCGGCCGGGCTGCAGGAGCGCATGCGCCTCGAAGAAGACGAGATCGGCCAGGGCGGGCGGACCACGACCGGCGGCCTGCGCGAAGAGCGGCCCCGCAGCACCGTGTGGCCGGCCGAGGCATGGGTGCTCAAGCTCACGAGCTACCCGCACACGCCCGAGGGCCTGACCCATGCGAAGGGCTCGTGCGCATTCGTGCGCGGGCAGGCGCTGCTCGCGGCCCAGGACCTGTCCGCCCGCGTGCTCGAGAGCTCGGAGGCCTACACCGTGGCCGTGGGCGCCGCCGCCAGCCGGCTGGACGAGCGGCTGGACATCGCGCGCCAGCACTTCCGCACCCTGTCCGGCGACCGGTACGCGCGCGCGGATCCTCCCTATGCCGGCTGCATGGTCGTGCAGAAGGGCCAGCTCGGATACGTGATCGAATGATTCGCCCTCTCCGGCCTCGGCCAGGGAGGCGCCCGCGCAGGAGCGCGCCATGAGCACGATGAAGGCCGATCCGGATTGCGTCCCGTACGCGCTGAACATGGTGCTGGCCACCGCGCGCCTGGTGACCGAGGACGAGTGGATCCACCGCAAGGTGCTGCTGCGCGCCCTGGCCGACCTGGCCGCGGAAACGGACCTCGAGCGCAGCGCGCCGGAGATCATCTTCTCCTCGGTGCAGACCGCGTACAAGGCCCTGGGGGTCAAGGACCCCTACGAGAACGAGAAGGCCCGGGCCAACAAGGCCGTGGGCGCCCTGGAAAAGGACTTCCGCGCCGAGCTCGACGCGAGCGACAACCGCCTGGCCGCGGCCCTGGACCTGGCGCTCCAGGGCACGATCCTGGACACCGGGGTCCACGACCGGGGGACCGCCGAGCGGCTGCTCGCCGCCGCGCGCGCGCAGCCGGTGGCCCGCGACGACCGCCAGGAGCTTGTGCGCACGCTCGCGCGCGCCGAGCAGGTGGTGTACCTCTTGAACAACGCGGGCGAGGCGGTGCTGGACAAGCTGTTCATCGAGGAGATCGCCCGCGGCCGCACCGTGACCGCGGTCGTGCGCCACGCGCCCATCCTCAACGACGTGACCCTGGACGACGCGCAGGCCCTGGGCCTGGGGGACGTGGAGGGCGTGGAGATCCTCACCACGGGCGCGCCCATGCTGGGCCTGAGCCTGGAGAAGGCCGGCAAGCAGGTGCGCGACCGGTTCGCGGCCGCGGACGTGGTCGTCAGCAAGGGACAGAGCAACTACGAGTCCCTCGCCCGGGTGGAACGCGACGTCTTCTTTCTGCTGCGCGCGCGCAGCGTGGCCATCGCCCGCCGGTTGGGCGTGGACCAAGGCGCCGCAGTGGCCCTGGGGTACGAGCCCGACCCGGCCGCGGGCCCCACGCCCCCGGGCGCGGCCTCGCGGCGCAAGAAGCGGCGCGCCTCGCGCGGCTGAACCCGCCGCACCGTTCGAACCCCTGTCAGGAGACGCCATGGCTCGACCCGTCAACATCCTGATGCTCATGAGCGACCAGCACCGGTTCGACTGCCTGGGCTGCGTGAACGAGGCCATCCGCACGCCCAACTTCGACCGCATCGCCGCCGGGGGCGTGCGCTTCTCGCGCGCGTACAGCACCACGCCCACCTGCACCCCGGCCCGGGCGGGGCTCTTGACCGGGCAGGCGCCCTGGCACCACGGCATGCTCGGATACGGCAAGGTGGCGCCGTGCTACCCGGTGGAGCTGCCGCGGCTTTTGCGCGAGGCCGGGTACTTCACCTTCGGCATCGGCAAAATGCACTGGTTCCCGCAGCGGGCCCTGCACGGGTTCCACGCCACGCTGCTCGACGAGTCGGGCCGCCGCAATCACGGGTTCGTGAGCGACTACCACCGGTGGTTCCACCGCCGCGCGCCCGGGCGCGACCCCCTGCCGGGCGCCATGGGCCTGAACTGGAACGGGTGGCAGGCCGGGCCCTACATCTACGCGGACGAGCTGCACCCCACGTTCTGGACCGGAGACACCGCGGTGCGGTTCCTGCGCGAGTACGACCGCACGGCGCCCTTTTTCCTGAAGGTCTCCTTCGCCCGGCCGCACAGCCCGTACGACGGGCCGCAGCGGTTCTGGGACCTGTACCGCGAACAGGACCTGCCCGCGCCCGCGACCGGCGAGTGGACCGAGCGGTTCCGCGAACACCTCGATCCGCCCCATCCGTGCCAGTGGCACGGCGACCTGGGCGCGGCCGAGGCCCAGCACTCGCGGCGGGGGTACTATGCGTCCGTGAGCTTCATCGACGAGCAGGTCGGCCGCATCCTGGCCGCGCTCGAGGAGCGCGGGTTCGCCGAGGACACCCTGATCCTCTTCTGCTCGGACCACGGCGACATGCTCGGGGACCTGCACCTGTGGCGCAAGAGCTACGCGTACGAGGGCTCGGCGCGCATTCCGTTCCTGGTGCGCTGGCCGCGGGGCCTGGCCCCGGAGGCCGCGCGCGGCACGGTGCGCGAGGAGCCCGTGGAGCTGCGCGACGTGCTGCCCACGTTCCTGGACGGCGCGGGCGCGCCCGTGCCGGAGGCCGTGGACGGAGACAGCGTGCTGGGGCTGTTGCGCGGGGACGGCCCGGCCTGGCGTGCGTGGATCGACCTGGAGCACGAGGCCTGCTACACGCCACAGAACCAGTGGAACGCGCTCACCGACGGCCGGTGGAAGTACGTGTACTTTTCGCCCACGGGCGAAGAGCAGCTCTTCGACCTGGCCGAGGACCCGCGCGAGACCCGCGACCTGGCCCCGGACCCGGGCCACGCCTCGCAGCTCTCGACCTGGCGGGCGCGGCTTGTCGGGCACCTGTCCGAGCGCGGCGAGCCGTTCGTGCGCAACGGCGAGCTGCTTCAGCGCACCGAGCCCATGATCTACGGGCCCAACTACCCCATGCGCGTGCCCCCGTACGTGGCCCCGCCGAAGTGAGGCG
>CAZOBJ010000016.1:0-46985 GCA_964577825.1 uncultured Planctomycetales bacterium | reverse complement strand
ACAACCTACCGTCCGCGGCCCGGCCCGGCCAAAGGCGGCGACAACACGCACGGCACCACGCGCGCGCAACCCGTCCGCTCACGCCTTTATCCCCTGCGTCCTCGATCCGAATCACGAGTTGCGGCCCGGTCAGGTCATAGAAAAGTAGGCCGCTGCACTCCTCGCCCGTCAAGAGATTTCGAATCCGGTCAGCTGTGCCCGCGCGCGGCAGACTCGGGCTGTGGCCTTGCCCGGGTTGCAGGGGACGCTGTACCTACAGGTCCACGCCCCGCTTGGCGCCCCGCTCGCGCAGGGCCCGGGCGGCCTCCTGCATGTTGGCGGCCAGGGCCCGGTCGAGCGGGGTCGTGCCCTTTCGGCTGCGCGGGTTGACCTCGGCGCCGGCTTCGAGGAGCAGGCCGACGAGCGCGGTCCGCTTCTCGCGCAGGCCACGCCGCCCGTCCGCGGTCAGGGTCGGGTCGATCCGGTCCATGACCGTCCAGCACGCCCAGTGAAGCGGCGTGTTGCCCTCGTCGTCGGCCGCGTTCACGTCCGCCCCGGCCTCGACCAGGGCCTGCACGGTCTCGAGCCGGGCCTGCTGGGCCGCCTGCGCGAGCACGGTGCGGCCCTGGGCGACCGGTATGTCCGGATCGGCCCCGTGCTCGAGGAGCAGGCGCACCATGTCGGGCCGCTTGAGCGCGGCGTTGAGCGGGCGCTGCTTGCGCGCGTCCACGGCCTCCGGGTCCGCGCCCCTCTCCAGCAGCAGGCGCACGAGGTCCGGCTTGTCGGTGGCGGCGGCCAGGTGCAGGGGGGTGCGCTGCTGTGCGTCGCGGGGGTCGACCGCGGCCCCGGCCTCGAACAGGACCCGGCACAGCTCGGTGCGGCCCGCGCGGGCGGCCTCGTGCAGCCGGGTCTCGTTCAGGGGGTCCTTGGCGTTCGGGTCCGCGCCCCGGCGGATGAGCTCCTTGACGAGCGCGGCGTCGCCCGCGGCGACCGCGGTCTCGAGCTTCGGGCTCCACCCGGCGAAGTGGCACGCGCCGGGCCCGGCCTGCCCGCCCGCGCCGGTCACGCGCACCAGGGCCGCGTCGTGCGCAATGCTGTACTCATTGCTTGCCAGCGAATTCCATTCCTTGAAGGCCGCGCGGATGCGCGCGGCCCCCGGGCGCAGGGGCACGCCGCGCTCCAGGGGGACGCAGATCTCGATGAACTTCCCCTCAAAGGCGAGTGTCTTGTCCGTGGGCAGGACGAGCTCCACGAACCGGCCCCGGCCCACGTCCCAGCAGTTGGCGTCGACGTCCATGATGGGCGCGGCCTTGTCTCTCTCTCCGGTCGTCGTGTTCATCTTCTGGGTGAACCCGGCGGCAATCTCGATCAGGAAGTCCGCGCCCAGGGCCTGTTCCGGATAGTGGTCCGGGTCCCGGCACCCGGTGGCCGGGTCGTTGTCCAGGTCCAGGAACAGGGCCCCGAGCGAGTCCGTGGAGTGCCTGCGCTCCCAGAGCTCGTGCCAGCCCACGGCCATCTCGACGAGCAGGTACAGGTTGCGGTCGTCCACGGCCAGGCCGACGCGCGTCAGGTCGCAGCTGTTCTTGTGGAAGATGTCCCCGGCCGGGTCCGCGAGGAGCACGGGCACCCCGTTCCAGTCCTCGGCGCGCCCGTCCACCTGGATGACGGTGTCCACCTTGACGGGCGTCGCCTCGGTGGGGGGCGGCCGCTGCGGCGCGGGCGGCTGCACAGCAGAGGTGGGGCTGCTTTCGGCGGGTGGCCGGGCGGCTGCGGTCCCGTCAGGCGCAGAGGGGGCCTCGCCCGCGGGCGCCCCGGTGGTGGATGTCGGCGCGGGCTCGGGCGCGGGCTTGGACTCCTCTCCGCCGTGGAGCACGACGAGCGCGACCACCACCGCGGCCGCGAGCGCGGCAGCCGCCCCGAGCAGGGGCAGTACGGGGCCGGGCCCGGACGCGCGCGGCGCGCCCCGGCGCATCCGCGGCGCGCCCACGCCGGGCGCGGGCGTGCGGAACACGGTGCCGCAGGCCGGGCACTTGACCCGGCCGCCGGGCTTGGCCGAACGGATCTTCAGCGACCGTCCACACTGTGGGCATTGCACGTGATCCATGATTGCCCTCCCCGTTGGCGGGGGCAGGCGGCGGGCAGCCGTGCGCCGCGCGACCTCCGATCCTGGCCCCCTGCCGTGTATCCGGGCAAGGTATATGCACCTGAGAGGAAGGTCAAACGAGAAAACCGGTTGCGCCGCAAAAATGCCCGTTCTTGGCCGAGCAGGCGCAGCCCTTTGCCTGGCCGTCGCGTGTTCGAGCCCAATCGGGTCGCGACGTGCCCAGGGCTTCGATAGGCAGGCCCTTGCATGGCCGCTCGCCGCGCTGGTATACTTCCGCGCCCGGCCCGGTTCTCCCTGGGGAAGGGGCTGGGACTGCGGACACGCACACGCATGGGTCACGGATGCGTCGGCGAGGGGAACGCTGTGTACTTGGGCATTGACATAGGCAGTCTGTACCTGGGCCTGGTGGCCCTGGACGAGCGCGGCGCGGTGGCGCGTACCGTGTACCGCCGCCACCACGGCGAGCCCGCGCGCGTGCTGGCCGAGCTTTTGCGGGACGTGGACCCGGCCCGGGTCCGGGCCGTAGTGCGCACCGGCGCGGGCGGGCGCGAGCTCGACGTGGGCGGGGTGTACATCGACGCGGTGGTCGCGCTCGTGGAGGGCGTGCGCCGCCTGGTGCCCGAGGCGCGCAACATCCTGTACATCGGCGGGGGTTCGTTTTCGCTCACCCGGCTCGACGAACAGGGCCGGTACCGCACCTGCACGACCAACAGCGCGTGCGCCAGCGGCACGGGCGCGTTCCTGGACCAACAGGCCCTGCGCCTGGAGATCCCGCCCGAGGAGCTCGCCGACCGCGCCATGCGCTTCCAGGGCCGCCCGCCTACGGTGGCCACCCGGTGCGCGGTGTTCGCCAAGAGCGACATGATCCATCTCCAACAGCAGGGGTACGCCACGGACGCCATCGCCGCGGGCCTGTGCGAGGGGCTCGGCCGCAGCACGGTGGACGGGCTGCTGGGCGGGCGGGCCCTGCGGCACAAGACCGCGGTCGTGGGCGGCGTGGCGCGCAACCGGGTGGTCGTGCACGCGGCCCACGAGAAGCTCGGGTGCGAGATCGAGGTCCCGGACGAGCCCGAGCTCGCGGGCGCGTTCGGCGCCGCGCACCACGCGCAGGCCTGCGGCCGGACCCCGCCGCTGGACAAGCGCGGGCTCGAGGATCCCGGCCGCACCGGCCGCGAGCAGGCCGGGTACCTGCGCCCGCCGCTCGCGCTCAAGCTTTCGGACTACCCGCGGTTCGAGTCGCACACCTACTACGTGGACGAACGCGGCAACGAGGTTGCACTCATGACGCCGCGCACGGGCCGCGTGCCCGTGACCATGGGCATTGACATCGGATCCACGAGCACCAAGGCCGCGCTCCTGGACATGGACCAGCGCACCGTGGCCTGGGTGTACCGCAAGACCGCGGGCGACCCGATCGGCGCGGTGCAGAAGATCTTCGCCGCCCTGCGCGAGCTGGAGGCGCGCGCCGGGCTCACCTGGGACGTGCGCGGCGTGGGGACCACGGGGTCGGGGCGCAAGATGATCCAGGCGGTCATCGGCGCGGACCTGGCCCTGAACGAAATCACCGCGCACGCGCGCGCGGCCGTGTTCCTGGACCCGGAGGTGGACACGATCATCGAGCTGGGCGGCCAGGACGCCAAGTTCACCCAGCTCCAGAACGGCGTGGTGTACAACTCGGTGATGAACTACGTGTGCGCCGCGGGCACGGGGTCGTTCATCGAGGAGCAGGCCCTGAAGCTCGGCGTTCCCATCGACCGGTACGCGGACTTCGCCATGGGCGTGGAGTGCCCGCAGACGAGCGACCGGTGCACCGTGTACATGGAGCGCGACCTGGATTTGTTGCTCGCGCGCGGGTGGAGCAAGCAGGCCGCGGCCGCGAGCGTGCTGCACAGCGTGCGGGACAACTATCTCAACAAGGTGGTCGGCGGCCTGTACATCGGCCAGCACGTGTGCTTCCAGGGCGCCACCGCGCGCAACCGGGCGTTGGTCGCCGCGTTCGAGGCGGAGCTCGGCGTGCCCATCCGGGTCTCGCCCTACTGCCACGTCACCGGCGCCATGGGCATGTGCCTCTTGCTGCACGAGCGCTTCCGGGGCGAGACCTCGTTCAAGGGGCTCGAATTCGCGGACGAGCAGGTCTCCGTGGCGTACGAGACCTGCGAGCTGTGCCCGAACCGGTGTCACCTGACCATCATCCACGCCGGGGACCGGACCGTGGCCTGGGGGCTCAAGTGCGGACGCGACTACGAGTCGAACAAGCCCGCGGTGCGCAAGAGCCCCGGGTACGCCTCCCTGCGCGCGCGCGAGCGCGCGTGGGTGGGCCCCGGGTCGTCCGAGGGCGCGGGCCCGCGCGTGGGCGTGCCCCGGTCGCTGGGCACGTACGGCACCTGGCCCTTGTGGCGCACGTTCTTCCAGGAGCTGGACTGCCGGCCGATCCTCTCGGGCCCGAGCTCCGAGGCGGTGCTGGGCGAAGGCACGGCACTGACCACGGCCGAGTACTGCGCGCCCGTGTTCATGAGCCTGGGGCACGTGCGCCGGCTCCTGGAGGAGGACAAGGCCGACTACCTGTTCGTGCCGCACCTCATCCGCGCGGACAACCCCCACGGATTCACGGACGCGCACTTCTGCTGCTACGTGCAGGCCCATCCGGGGGTGATCCGGTCCCTGGAGGGGGTGGACGTGGGAGACAAGCTCCTTTCGCCGATCGTGCAGTTCCCCCTGGGCGAGCGGTACGTGGTCGACCGGCTGCACGAGGCCATGGGCGGGCCGCTGGGCAAAGACCGGGACGCGGTGCGCGCCGCGTACCGGGCCGGGCGCGAGGCCCAGGAGGCGTTCGAGGCGCGGTCCCGTCAACTGGGCCAGGAGGCGCTCGCGGGCCTCGACCCGAAGCGAGAGCTCGGGATTGTGCTCGTAGGCCGGCCGTACAACACCCTGGACCCGGGCCTGAGCCTGGACCTGCCGCGCAAGATTGCAGAGATGGGCTATACCGTGCTGTACCTGGACCAGTTGCCGCTGGACTACGGCCCGGTGTGCGCGGCGCACCCGAACATGTACTGGTACTACGGCCAGCAGATCCTGGCCGCGGCCGAGTACATCGCGCGCCAGGACCACCTGTTCGGGGTCTTTTTCACGAGCTTCATGTGCGGGCCGGACAGCTACATCCTCACGTACTTCAAGGAGATCATGGGCCGCGCAGAGAAGCCGTACATCGTGCTCCAGTTCGACGGGCACGGCGCGGATGCGGGCTACTTGACCCGCATCGAGGCGGCGCTGGAGAGCTTTCACGCCTGGCGCGGCGTGCCCCACCCGGCACAGATCCGCGAGGCCCAGACCGTGGCCCAGGCCGCGCCGGCCGGGGACTGAGGACAAGGAGCGCTGACCATGCCTGCAGGCCCGCGCGTCGAGGAACGGCGCATGGACGGCCCCGGCGGCGGCAAGCACCTCTTCATCCCGCCGATGTGCCCCATGGGCGCGCGGCTCGTGGCGGCCATCTTCCGCTCGCGCGGATACCGCGCGCGCATGCTCGAAGAGAACGACGAGACCCTGGCCCTGGGGCTCAAGCACACCGGCGGCGGCGAGTGCGTGCCCTGTCCGTGCACGACCGGGAGCCTGTTGCACGCGATCCGGTCCGAGAACCTGGACCCGAACCAGGTGGTCTTCTTCATGCCCACGGCCTCGGGGCCGTGCCGGTTCGGCCAGTACGCACGCCTGGACGAGATCATCCTCCAGCGCCTGGGCTGGCCCGGGGTGCAGATCTTCAGCCCTTCCGCGGAGAACGCATACGCGGGCATGGCCCTGTCCACGCGCAAGCGGCTCTTCCGCGCGGTCATGCTCGCGGACATCGTGCGCAAGCTGAGCATGAAGGTACGCCCGTACGAGCGCGAGGCGGGCGCCACGGACGCAGTGATCGAGGCGGGCCTGCGGCGCTTGGAAGAGACCTTCGAGACCGGCCGCGACCGGGACCGCGAGATCCTCGCCGGGCTCGTGGACGAGGTCGCGCGCATCCCCGCCCGCGACGAGCGCCGCCCGCTCGTGGGCGTGGTCGGCGAGATTTTCGTGCGCTCGGACCCGTTCATCAACATGGACCTGTGCCGGCGCATCGAGGAGCTGGGCGGCGAGGCGTGGCTCGCGCCCCTGGGCGAGTGGATCCTGTACACGGCCGAGAACACCCGCCGCGTGGCCGCGGAGACCCGTGCCGGGGCCCTGACCCGGGTGCGCCAGTGGCTGGAGACGCACTGGTTCCTGGCCGGCGAGCGCGCGTACTATGACATCGCCGACCCCGTGCTCCACGACCGGCGCGAGCCGCACCTGCCCGAGATCATGGAAGAGGGCATGCGGTACCTGCCCTGGCAGTTCGAGGGCGAGGCGATCCTGACCCTGGGCCGCGCGGCCCTCTTCCGCAAGCGCGACAGTGTGCAGGCCGTGGTCAACGCGAGCCCCATGTTCTGCATGCCCGGCACGGTCACCACCAGCATCTTCCCGCGCATGGAGCGCGAGCTGGGGATGCCCGTCATCTGCAACTTCTACGACGGGTCCGGGGACCCGAACCAGTCGCTCGTTCCCACCATGCACTACCTGTGCGAGGCTATGCGCGCCGGCGCCGGGGCGTGAGCCGTCCCTCACCCCGGTCCTCTCCCGAGGGCAGAGGGCGCGCGGCTTGACACCGCGGCCGCACGGTGCCTATACTCCCCGCGTACCGCCGCGCCCCAGCGCACTGTCCGATAGAGGAACTTCCCATGCCGCACCCAGACCGCGGAGCGCGCGGTCGCGACCCGAGGCGCGCGCTCGAACGCGCATTGCGCCGAGAGGCGCGTGAGGTGTTGTCCGCACTCGACGCGCTAGCCAATCGGCCGGGCGCGCGCGAGGCCCAGGACCGCGTCTGCCGGGCCGTGGGACGGGTGCGCGACACCGGCGCGCTTGCGCGCATGGTCTGCGGCACAGACCCGGCCGCGCAGCTTGCCAAGGGCCTGGAGGTCCTGTGCACGCGCGCGGCCGAGGCGCGGCTCTTGCGCACGGAGCTCGCGCTGGTCAGCGAGCTCGGCAGACAGGACGCGTACGCGCGGCTTGTTGCGAGCCAACTCGAGGTGCGGCTGCGCGACCACAGGGACACGGTGCGGTTTTTGGCCGAGCGCATCCACGGCCCCACGGTGCGCGAGCTCGCCGCGCCCCTGCGCGCGGGCCTGCCCGCGTCCGCCGAGCGCGCCCCGGACGTGCGCACGCTGCCCGCCCGGCTGTTGGGCCGGGGCCGGGCGCTGGGGCGAAGCGCGCTTTCGCACCGCAGCAGCCGCGCGCTTCGCACGCTGCGCGGCCGCGTGGCGCGGGTGTGCCTCGCCTGGGAGGTGCTGGGCCGAAGCCTGGGCGACCATGCGCCCGGGCCCGCGCAGCGCGAACGCGTCGCAGCTCTCTTGAAGGAACTGGACACGGCCCGCCTCTGGGATGCGCTCAGTGAGACGGCCCGCGACTTCGCCCGCACCGCGCCGCTTCGCGGGCACAAGGGCCTGTTGCGCGCGGTCGAGGCGCAACGCACGCAGGCCTACCGAACCGCGCGCGAGACCTTTCAGGCGCTCGCGGCCGACGGGCTGCTGCCCGGGGTAGGCCCGCGGCGGCGCGCTTCCGCGCGGACCTAGCGAGGATTTCCCATGTCGATCGGACGAAGCGTGCGCGCCCTGGTGCTGTCGGGCGCCATGATGTGGGTGCTAATCGGCGAAGGGTACGCCGGCGAGGGCTCCGGCCCGGCCGGCCTGCCCCTGCCCGCACAGGAGCGGGGCGAGGCGAGCGCCGAGGTCCTTTCGGCGTGGAACGCGTATCTGGACGGCGAGGTGGACCGCGCGGCGCAGACGTTCCGCACAGCGCTCGAGGCGGACCCCCACAGCGCGCTGGCGCACTTCGGCCTGGAGACCGTGCTCGCGGGCCGGGCCCGGTACCGCGAGGCCCTGGACCATGCCCTCGCGGCCGCACGGGACGGCCGGGACAGCGTGTGGCTGGAGGTCTACCTGGCGGACGTCCTGGCGCTCTTGGAGTTCGCCGAGTCGCCCGACCCGGCGCTCTCCCTGCTCGGGGACCTGTCGGAGGACAAAGACCTGGACCCGCGGGGGCGCGCCGCGGTGCATGTGGCCCGCGCCCGGGCGCTGGAAAGCTGCGGCCGCACCGACGCGGCGGTGGCCGCCTGGGGCGAGCTTCCCTTCGTGCGGCGTTGGCTTGTGCTCGGAGCCTTCTCCAACCGCGAGCGCGGCGGGTTCGGCCGCGACCACGGCCCGGAGGCGGACCTGCCCCGGCTCGACCGGGACAAAACCTACCAGGGCCGGACGGGACCGGTCGTGTGGCGCGAGGCGCCGCGCTGCCCGGCGTCCGGGTATCTGGACCTGGCCGCGCTCCTGTACCCGCACGAGGAGAACGTGGCGTACGCGGCCACGTACCTCGTGTGCGAGCAGGCGACCGAGGTGGACCTGGCCCTGGGCGCGGCGGGCGCGTGCGCGCTGTGGGTGAACGGCGAGCCGCTCGTGGACAGCGACCTGTATCACCTGGGCCACCATCCGCTCCAGCGGGTCTACCGCGTGCGTCTGGACCCGGGCCCCAACCAGGTGGTGGTCAAGTCTGCGGGCGGGCGCGACGCGCGGTGCGGCATCTCGCTCCTCGTGCTCGCGGACCGGGACGCGCGCTGGCGCGTGGACCCGGCCGCAGAGCGCGCGCCGCACATAAGGCCGAACCCGCAGCCCGCCACCGGGCGGTCCGGACTCGACTGGGGGCTTGCCGGATTCCTGGCCGAGGTGGACGCCGACGCGGCCGGACACGCCATGGCGCAGAACACGCGCGCGTACCTGCTTCTCGACCGCATGGCCGACGATGCGCGGTTCCAGCGCACCCGGCCGCGTATCGAACGCGCGGCCCAGGCGCGGCCCGCGTGCCCGCTCTTCCTGGAGATGGCCGCGGTGGTCCAGCACGACGACAACGCGGCGCGCGCGTACCTCGACCGCGCCGCCCAGGTAAGCGACCACGAGCTCGCCGCGCAGGAGCTCCTGGCCGCGCGGTGGCGCGACGGCGGGTTCTACCGCAAGGCCGAGGCGGTCGCCCGCCGCGTGCTCGCATCGCGCGACTCGGCCGAGGCGCACGAGGTGCTCGCCGACGTGGTGGCCGAGCGCGGATGGGATGCCCAGGCCCATGCGCACGACCGGGCCGCGCGCGACGCGGCCCCGGGCCGGGCGCGGCTGTACGCGCGCGTCGCGGACCGCGCTCCGGGGCGGGCGGCCCGGCTGGAGGCGCTGCGCGCGGGCGTGGCCCGCACCGGGGACCACGAGCTTCGCAGGCGGCTGACGCGCGAGCTCTTGACCGGCGGCCCGGAGGACGCGCAACGAGCCGCGGACCTTGTGCGCGCGAACCTGGACGCGGATCCCTGGCCGCTGGCCGACCATCTGCTCGCGCGCGACGCGGCTCTGGCCCGGGGCGACGTGGCGGGCGCCGTGCAGGTGCTCGAGGCGGCCCTGGACCGCCTGCCCGGCGAACCGGCGCTCCTGGAGGCGTACGGCGCCGCGCGGCTGTTGCAGGGCGACGCGGCGGGCGCGGTGCGCGCGTGGCGCAACGCGCTCGAGGTCGCGCCGGACAACCCGGACCTGCGCGGCCGCATTGCGCAGATCGAGCCCCAGGCAGCGCCCTTCTACGCGCCGTGGTCGGTGTCCCTGGACGAGCTCGTGCAAACCAAGCCCGACCCCGCGGACTATCCTAGGCACAACGTGGCCGTGCTCTTCGACCAGGGCGTGGTGCGCGTGCATCCCAACGGCGCGGCCGACCACATGATCCACCTCGTGCGCATGGCCCTGCGCCCGGGCGGGGCGCGGCAGCTTGAGCAGTACGGCATGGGCTATGACCCGGACCGCGAGCGGATCGAAGTGCTCTCCGCGCGCGTGGTGCAGCCGGACGGCTCCGTGCACCGCGCCACGGACGTGCGCGATCATACCGTGGAGCGCGGGGGCGGCGACCAGGGCCGCGTGTACGCGCGCTACCACGTCAAGCGCGTCCATCTGCCCCAGGTGCGCGCGGGCTCGATTGTGGAGATCCGCCTGCTCAAGGAGGCCTCCGGCCCGAACCCGTTCGGCGACGACTTCGAGGACGCCTTTTACCTGGGAAGCGAGAGCCCCACGCTGCGGTTCCAGTACGTGCTCGACACGCCCGAGGACCTGGACGTGGCGGTGCGCACCTTCCGCGCCGAGGAGGTGCGCGTGCGCCGCACCGAGGAGGTCTCGGGCGGGCGCCGCGTGCAGCGCTGGGAGGGCACGGACCTGCCGGGCATGGAGATGGAGCCGGGCATGCCGCCCTTCACCGAGGTCGCGCCCAGCCTGCGCGCGAGCACGTTCGCCTCCTGGGCGGAGGTGGCCCGGTGGTACTGGCGGGTGAGCCGCGAGAGCCTGGATCTGCCCGAGAACATTGCGGCCCGGGCGCGCGAGCTCGTGGCCGACGCGCGCACCGATCGCGAGAAGCTCGCGCGCATCTACTACCACGTGGTCGACCGGGTGCGCTACGTGGGCATCGAGCTCGGGCGCAGCGGGTACGAGCCGCACGCAGCCGAGCGCACCTGGCGCACCCAGTACGGGGACTGCAAGGACACCGCGGTCCTGTTCTGCGCGCTGCTCGAGGCGGTGGGCGTGGACGCGCGGGTGGCCCTGGTGCGCACCTGGTCCCAGGGACGCGAGCCCACGGGCCTGCCGGGCGCGCAGCGGTTCAACCATGCGATCTGCTACGTGCCCGACGTGGCCGGCCGCGACTGGTGGCTGGACGGGACCACGGACTACCACCATGTGCTGGAACTCCCGTCCATGGACCAGGGCGGCACGGCGCTCGTGACCGGACCCGAGGGCGGGATGTACACCTACCTGCCCGAGGACCCCGGCACCGCGAATCGGGAGGAGATCTTCGCCACGGTCGTGCTCCAGCCCGACGGCAGCGGCGAGGTGGCCGTGCGCGTCTCCTATGCGGGCGCGTTCGCGCCCGCGTACCGCAGCCGGCTCGTGGCGCCCGAACGGTGGCGACAGACGCTCACGGAGTTCCTGCCCAGCCGGTTCCCGGGCGCGGAAGTGACCGGGTTCAGCGCCACGGGCGGCGACCTGCGCGACAAGCAGGTCGCCTACACCTTCCGCATGCAGGTGCCCGGGCTGGCGGTCGACGCGGGCGACGGGGCGCGCAAGGTCGACCCGTGGCTCTTGCCCGAGCGCATGTCGCGCCTGGCGGGCATGACCGAGCGCACGCACGATTTGCTCCTCGGCCTGCGCCGGTCCCGGTATGTGGACACCACCGTGCTCCTGCCTGCGGGCGCCCAAGTGCGCAGCGTCCCCGCGCCCATCGACCGGGATAGGCCCTTCGGCCTGGTGCGGCGCACGGTGCGCCAGGGCCCGGGCCGAGTGACCGTGGCCCTGGAGACGCGCGTTCGCAGCCGGCGGGTGACCGCAGAGCAATACCCGGACTTCCGCGCGTTCTGCCACGCGGTGGACGCCGCGCAGGAGGACTGGATCGTGTACGAACCGGCGGGCGAGGAGTAGTCCGCCGTGGCGGCCCTGGCGGTGATTGCGCTCACCTCGTTCGTGATCGCGCTCTCGGGCGCCATGATGCCCGGGCCGTTGCTCACGGCCACGATCAGCGAAAGCTCGCGCCGCGGCCCGGTCACCGGTCCGCTTCTCATCCTGGGGCACGGGCTCCTGGAGCTCGCGCTCGTCGCGGGCCTGGTGCTGGGCCTGGGCCCGTTCCTGGAGCGCGAGGCCGTGTTCGTCGCGGTGGGGTTCGCGGGCGGCGGGCTGCTCGTGTGGATGGGCGCACGGATGCTCCGGTCCGTGCCGGGGATGCGCCTGTGCTGGGAGGCGGAGGGCGCGGCGCATGGGCACCTGGTGATCACCGGCGCGCTCCTGAGCCTGGCCAATCCCTACTGGACCGTGTGGTGGGCCACCCTGGGCGTGGGGTACATCGCCTTTTCCATGAAGGCGGGCTACGCAGGGCTCGTGGCGTTTTTCGCCGGGCATATCCTGGCCGACTTCGCGTGGTACGCGGCGGTGAGTCTGGCCGTGGGCAAGGGCAGGCGCCTTCTCACCGACCGGGTGTACCGGGGCGTGCTGGCCGTGTGCGCCGTGTTCCTGGTGGGGTTCGGCGCGTACTTCGTGGTCGCCGCGGCCGGCCGGGCCCTGGGGTAGGGCCCGCGGCCCCTCAGCCCTCGGCCCGGGCGGCGTGCACGCTCGCCTGAAGCATCTCCGCGAGCCACACCCCGTCCGCGATGGACAGGGACAGGCGCACCTGGTGGCTGCGCATGCCGCTTCGCACCAGGAGCCCGTCGATGCGCACCCGCCTGCCGCGCGACAGGGCCGCCCGGGCCTGGTCCAGGGTCAGCGGCCGCGACCCCCGCGCGCGCACGGGGTAGGAGAGCAGCACGTCGCGCACGTCCTCGTACTCGTCCGTCTCGCTGGCCATGGGAAGCGGCAGCCCGTACGTGTGGGTGATGCGCAGGCGGGTGCCGTCGACCTCGAACCGGATGCGCATGGACAGGAGCCGCAGCGCGGAGAAGACACAGTAGAACCCGGCGAACATGCTCAGGCTGCACAGCACGAGCGCGTGCTTGGGCGCGCGTGCGCCCGCGACGGGGCACACGACAAAGAAGAGCGCGGCCACCACCACGAGCCCGGCGAGCGGGCGCAGCCGGGGGCGCACGAGCACCGACAGGCGCACCGGGTCCAGGCCTGTGTCGAGCACCTGCATGTTCGCGGGCACGGGCCCGGCCGCGCCGGGCGCGCGGTTCGGGGCTTCGGGCCGGGGTGTCTCCTCGGACGGTGCGTGCACGGGTGCGGTCTCCTGCGGCCTGCGGGCGGACAGGGCCACGCCTTCGGGAAGGGGCCTTGCGAAGCGTGCGCCCTGCCGCGGGGCAGGCGCGAGGCTTCTCTGTGTGCTTCCCCGGGCGCGTGCTCTCCTTCGCCTTCCCTCCCCCTCACCCCCTCCCGGAGGGAGGGGGAACATGCGCAGCGCCTGTCGGCTCTCCCCCTCCCCGCGGGAGAGGGTCGGGGTGAGGGACGTTGCGCGCGCTCCCATTCGTCTCAGCTACGCCCCGCACCTTTCGCGCGCCAGCAACCGCTCCCTCCCCCTAGCCCCCTCCCGGAGGGAGGGGGGACGCGCGCAGCGCCTGCCGACTCTCCCTCTCCCCTCGGGAGAGGGTCGGGGTAAGGGGACGCGCGGCGCGCATGCAAAGGTGCCCCCGCCCGGCCGGACGGGGGCACCGGTCACCTGGCGTACTGGGGACGGCTCAGAACCAGCCCTTATGCCCCTCGATGTACGTGGTGCGGAACTCCTCGTCGCTCTTGGTCAGGTACAGGATCCCCTCGATCAGCCCGATCACGCCCACCACCATGGGCCCGATGAGGATGAGCATGCCCACGATGCTCACGACGAGCATAATCACGCCTTCCTTGGTGTACCCGAGCACGAACTTATGGATCCCCAGCCATCCGAGCACGATGCCCAGGATCCCGGCCAGGAGCTTCTTCGAGCTCACGTCCCCGCCCTCGGGGCCCGCCGGTCCGGGCTGCGGTTGCGGCCCGCCGGGCTGCTGCTCCGGCTGCGGGGTCCCCTGCGGCCCTTGTCCTTCGCTTCCCGTCGTCATCGCCGTTCTCCTTTTCCCAAGACCGTAGTCCCTGTGCCTTCCCATCCGCATCCCGATGCCGGGCATCGGGTCGTTCTCTGCATCCTGTCGCGCGCCTTGCGGCGCTACCGATCTCCCTCCCCCTCGCCCCCTCCCGAGGGGAGGGGGAACGGACGTCCCGCGCCTTCCGGCTCTCCCTCTCCTTCCGGGAGAGGGCCGGGGTGAGGGCCGGTCCGTGTCGTCACTGGACCGCGCGCCCTCGCGACCGCCTCACCGGGCTCCTTGTCTCCCCCCCTCGCCCCCTCCGGCTCAGTGCAGGAACCGGAAGGTGATCGGGTACCGGTACAGGACCCCCTTGTTCGCCTCCAGGGCGGCCAGCACGCTGAATACCATGCCCCCAATGCCGATCAGGATGCCCAGGGGCCAGAGGAGAAATCCAATGAACACCATCATGAGCGGGACAGACAGGATGAAGAGCGCCCAGACCACGATGGCCAGCGAGATCTGAAAGTTGAGCGCCTCCTTGCCCTGGTCGTCGACAAAGGTCGACGTCTCGCGCTTGGAGAGCCAGATCACCAAGGGGCCGATCACGTTGGCCCCGGGAATGCCCGTAAGCCCGGCCAATCCCAGAAGGTGGCAGAGCATCCCGTACAAGCGCTCGTCCGAGGTCGGGAATCCGGCCTGCGGCTCGGGCTCGGGCCCGGGTTCGGACTCGCCGCCCGTCGCGGCGCCCGGCTGTTCAGGGGCCGGGGGGTCTTCCGGATTGAGCGGTTCGGCACACATGGCACGTCCTCCTTGCTGGTTCCCTGTCTGGCCGTCAGCCTTGCCCGGCCAGCCCCACCCGGTACGCCTCCTGGGCGATATATCCCTCTTCGTCCGTGGGCACCACGAGCACGCGCGTGCGGCTGTCCGCCGCGGCCACGTCGCGCTCCCCGTCCGAGGTGACCTCGTTCTTGGCCGGGTCCAGCGCGATACCGAACCCCTCCAGGCCGCTGAGCACGTCCTCGCGGATGGCGGGATTGTTCTCGCCGATGCCGCCGGTGAACACGATCCCGTCCAGGGTGCGCAGGACCGCCATGTAGGCGCCCACGTACTTGCGGATGCGATAATTGAACAGGTCGATGGCAAGCTGCGCGCGGCGTTCGCCGCCGGAGGCGGCCTCCATGAGGTTGCGCATGTCGTTGGAGAGGCCGCTCACGCCCAGCAGGCCGCTCTCCTTGTTGAGCATGTGGTTGATCCGCTGCGGGGTCCACTCGTCCCCGAGGTCGAGCAGGTGAAAGATGATCGCCGGGTCGATGTCCCCGGAGCGCGTGCCCATGACCACGCCTTCGAGCGGCGTGAGGCCCATGGAGGTGTCCACGCTGCGGCCGCGCTCGACCGCGGTGATCGAGCACCCGTTGCCCAGGTGGCAGGTGATCAGGTTCACCTCCTCCAGCGGGCGGCCGAGCAGGTCGGCCGCGCGCTCGGCCACGTAGTGATGGCTCGTGCCGTGGAACCCGTAGCGGCGGATGCGCTCCTTCTCGTAGAGCTCGTAGGGCAGGCCGTACAGGAAGGCGCGCTCCGGGATCGTCTGGTGAAAGGCCGTGTCGAACACGGCCACCTGGGGCACGTCGGGCAGGACCTTGGTCGCCGCCTCGATGCCGGTCAGGTTCGGCGGGTTGTGCAGGGGCGCGAGCGTGGCGAACTCGCGCACGGTCTCGATGACGTCCTTGCTGAGCATCACCGACCCGCTGTACGCCTCGCCGCCGTGGACCACCCGGTGGCCCACCGCGCGGATTTCGGAGATGTCCTCGATCACCCCGATGTCCGGGTCGGTGAGGGTCTTGAGGATCAGGTTCATGCCCGTGGCGTGGTCCGGGACCCGGGGCGAGAGCTCGTGCTCCCCGTCCGGGGTCTTGTGCTTGAGGCGCGAGTCCTCCTCGCCGATGCACTCGAGCAGCCCGCTGGCGAGGGCCTGGTTCGCGGGCAGACGGTTGACCTGGTACTTGATCGAGCTGCTGCCGCAATTGATGACGAGAACGATCATGCAAGGCCCTTGTTCACTTCCTCGTGTCGCGCACCAGGGGGGAAGGCTCAGTCGGGCCGGCGTTGCGCCCGAGGCAGGCCCCTGTATAATCCACAGGCAGAGGACCGTCAAGGGCTTTCGGCCGGATTTTGGCGGAGGCGCCATGCAGACCTGGAAATGCGAGTTCATCGAGTTCATGGTCCGCGCCGGGGTGCTGCGGTTCGGCGCGTTCACCACGAAGAGCGGCCGCGAGACGCCGTACTTCATCGACACGGGCCGGTACGCCACCGGCGCGCAGATCGCGCGCCTGGGCGGATACTACGCGCGCGCGATCCAGGCGGGCTTTCCCGACGGGGTGGACGTGCTCTTCGGGCCCGCGTACAAGGGCATCCCCCTGGTGACCGCGGCGGCCGCGGCGCTCGCGCGCGAGTACGATCGAGACCTGGGGTTCGCCTTCAATCGCAAGGAGGCCAAGGACCACGGCGAGAAGGGCGCGCTCGTGGGCCGTCCCCTGCAAGACGGCGACCGCGTGGTGATCGTGGAGGACGTCATCACCGCGGGCACGAGCGTGCGCGAGACCGTGCCCCTGCTCCAGGCGGCCGCGCGGGTGCGGGTCATGGGACTCGTTGTGGCGGTGGACCGCATGGAGCGCGGCGAGGCGGACCAGAGCGCCCTCGACGAGCTGCGCGCCCGGTACGGGCTGAAGACCGTGGCCCTCGTGACCCTGGCCGAGATCGTCGACTACCTCCACAACCGGCCCGTGGACGGCCGGGTGGTGCTCGACGACGCGGTGCGCGAGCGCATCCGCGCCTACCGGGCCGCATACGGCGCGGGCGGAGGGTGAGCGCCTGCGGTCCTCAATGGGCCTCGGCGAAGAACTCGGCGTGCAGGGCCCGCACCGCGGGCGCGATGTCCTCGTTGCCCACCAGCACCGCGATGTTGATCTCGCGCGTGCCCTGGCTGATCATCTGGATGTTCACGCCCGCGCCGGCCAGGGCCACGCACGCGCGCGCGGCCGTGCCGCGCACCCCGGCCATGCCCTCGCCCACGATGCACACGATCGCGTGGTCGTCCTTGATCTCCGTGGTGCCGTAGGCGGCCATCTCGTCGGCGATGGGCCGGACCCGGTCCACCGGGGCGTCGGTCGTCAGCGACACCGTCACCTCGGAGGTGGCGACCATGTTCACCGCGATCTCGTGCTTCTCGAACAGGCCGAACACGTGCGCCAGGAAGTTGTGCGACATGAGCATGCGGCTGGAGACGATGTTCACGAGCGTCAGGTTCTCTTTGTACACGATGCTCTTGACGATGGCGGCCTGTTCGTTCGCGGGACGGCCCACGATCACGGTGCCCGGGTTGTCGGGCTTGAGGGTGTTGAGCACCCGCACCGGGATGCCGTCGGCCACCGCCGGCAGGATCGTGCTCGGGTGCAGCACGCGCGCCCCGTACCACGCGAGCTCCGAGGCCTCGTTGAAGCTCAGCTCCGGCAGGCTCTGGGCCTGGGGCACGATGGACGGGTCGGCGGTCATCACGCCGTCGACATCGGTCCAGATCTCCACCTCCTTGGCGCCGATGGCCGACCCGAAGATCGTGGCCGAGTAGTCCGACCCCCCGCGGCCCAGCGTCGTGATGTGCCCGTCGTGGCTCTGCGCGATGAAGCCCGTGGTCACGACCACGTCGGCATCGATCTCGCGCCACCGCCGCGCGATCTCGTGGTAGCTCTCCGGGTCCGGGGTCGCCGCGCCGTACCGGTTGTCCGTGCGCAGGCCCAGGTCGAAGCTGTCCATGGCCGTGGCGCGCACGCCGTCCGCGCGCAGGGCCGCGGCCAGGGTGCGCGCGCTCATGCGCTCGCCGAAGCTCTGCACGTGGTCGAGCGCTCGCGGGGTGAGCTCCTCCACCAGGCTGATGCCCTGGAGCAGGTCGCCCAACAAGCCGAGCAGCGTGCGCACCAGGCACTTGTCCAGGCCCAGGTCGCGCAGGATCCCGAGTTGACGCTCCTCGATGCGACTGGCGTCGGGCTTGCCGTCCAGGGCGTTGTGCGCGGCCTCGATCAACAGGTCGGTCATCCCGCTGTGGGCGCTGGTGACGACCAGGGGACGTCGGTCCACGCGCCCGCGGACAAGGCCGCACACCTCCCGGATGCGCTGCGGGTCGCCGACGCTCGTGCCGCCGAACTTCATCACGATCATGGCGATGGTTCCCTTTCCGGTCTCGCTGCGCGCAGAGAAGCGCACGCGCGAGTATAGGACTTCGCGCCGCCGGGTCAAGCCGCTCTCAGGCGCGGCGCTCGTTCATCCGGTAGATGTAGGCCAGGATCTCGGCCACGGCCGGGTACAGCTCGTGCGGGATCAGGTCCCCGAGCTCCAGCGCGGCGAGGCTGGCCACGAGGTCCGGATCCTCGCGCACGGGGATGCCCTGCTCGCGCGCGATCTCCAGGATGCGCCGGGCCACGTGTCCGACCCCGCGCGCGACCACCCGGGGTGCGGGCTCACGCGCCTCGTCGTAGCGCAGGGCTACGGCGAGCTGGCGGCGGCTGGGGGCGTGGCCGGGCAGGGCCATGGCGGTCTCCTCAGGCCTCCAGGTCCACGTGCGGGCCGGGACCGGCCTCCGGCAGGGGCGGGATGGGCGCGGGCCGCGCGCGCTCCTCCGTGTCCTGGGGCTGGGGCGGGCGCACCACGCGGAACTGAAGCCGCGGGCGGAACCCCCGGTCCACGAGCGCGTCGCGCAGGGCTTCGGCCTCGGAACCGAGAAGCGCGGTCGTCTCCTCGCCGTCGGTCCCGAGCACGGCGTCGAGGCGCGAGGGCAAGAACCGCAGATCCCCGCGCACCGCCCCCAGACCCGTGGTGTGCAGGTCCAGGACCACCCGCGTGCTCCAGGGCCCGGCGCCCGGTCCGCGGCCGCGGCCGCGCCGGTAGTACACGGACAGCCGCCCGTCCGCGGTCTGGCCGGCCAGGGTCAGGGGCACCTCGGCCACGAACACGGTGCGCTCCTGGCCGGTGGCGGCCAGGGCCTGGGCCTTGGCGGCGAGGGCTGGCTCCTGAAGGCCGCGCACCGCCTCGTGGGCCGCGGCCAGGCGACCGAGCAGGGGATCGGCCTGCACGGCCGCTTGCTCGCGCGCCTGCAGGGCCGCCTGTAGCCGTCCGAGCGTCTCCGGACGCGCATCCTGCACGAGCGCCCGAGCGCGTGCGGACAGCTCCTGGTCCACGGGCAGGCGCAACAGGGACTCGAGAAGCGCCTGCTCGTCCGCGCCGAGCGCGGGCTCTGCGGCCTGGGTGCCCGCTTGCGCGGAGGCCGAAGGACTCGCGGACGCCTCGGCCCCCGCGGCCTGCGGGGCCAGAAGCGCGTCCATGGGCAGGGCCTCCGGGCCCGGGATCGGAGCGCCGGGTGCGGGTGCCTGGGGCGCAGGGGCTTGGGCGGCGCGCAGCTCGCCGAGTACGCCGAGCAGGGCGTCGAAGCGCGCGAGCCGGGGACGAGCGGCCAGCAAGTCGGCCATCGCCTGTTCGATCCGCGCGGCCGCGGCGGCGAGCTGTGGCGTGGCAAAGGTACGCGCGTGCGCGGCCAGGGCCGCGGCTGCCTCGGGCCGGTCCGGGGCCAGGGGCACCTCGGCCAGGGCCTCCATGGCCTGGGACAAGGATTGGCGCACGGCCGCCTGCGCCGGGGCGGGCAGGGGCCGGCCGCCCGTGGGCTCGGGCGGGGCCTGGAGCCGGGCGAGCGCGTCTTGCAGGGCCTGCTGGGCCTCGGCCATGCGGTCGGTCGGTGCGGCAGGGTGGGCGAGCCGGGCGGAACCGCGCACCAGGGGCGCGGCCACCGGCACGTCGCGGGCCAGCAGGCGCGCGGCCGCGCGGACCAGTGCCTCGGGGTCAGGCCGGGCTGGCTGTGCGCCTTCCGGAGCGGGGGCGCGGGCCTGCGCGGAGGGCTCGGCCCCGCGCTCGGCGAGGTGCGCGGCGCCCAGCACAAGCTCCAGGGTGCGCCGGTTCACGGGCAAGGCCTCGGCAGCGAGCGCGCGCGCGGCAGCGCGCAGCCGCGCGTCTGCGGGCAGGCCCATGCGCCGCAAAAGCGTGTTGAGCGCGGCCTCGTCCGCGTCCGCGGCCGGCGCCGCCTCCTGCGTGGCGGTGGCGAACGGGGCCTCGGTCTCCACGACCGCCTCCAGGCGCACGCCCGCAGGCTGTGCCTGGAGCTGCACCGCGTCGCCGGGTTGGAGCTGTGTCTGCGGCGGGATCGTGACTCGGAGGTCCGTGCCGCCCACGCGCACGACGAGGTCCGTGCCCTGCACCTCGCGCACGGTGGCCGCATACACCTGTGCTGGATCGAGAGGCAGACCCTCCGGGAGCGGCCCTTCGGCGGGCAGGGGCGCCTCCGCGCGCGCGTGGACCGGCGCCGGGGGCGGCCCCTGGCCGGCCGCTTGGGCGCCGGGCGGCGCGGGCAGGGCCTCCAGGTCCTGGGCGAGCGTCGCCGTACGTACGAGCACATACGCGCGCGCGTCCGCGGGCAGGCCGCGCAGCGCTGTGGCAAGCGGCATGTCGGGGCCGCCCGCCTCCAGGGCGGGCGCGCCGGCGGGACGCAGCACCAGGGTCCCGTCCGCGCGCACCTCCACGGCCAGGCGCGCGCCGGGGCGCAGGGCCTGGGCCGCTTCGGACTCGGACCGGTCGAGCATGAGCTCCAGGACCACGCGGCTGTGCTCGAATCGCGCCGCCTGGTTCGCGGACGGCCGCTGGGCCTCGGTCGCGGGTCCCCGGCCCAGGTCCACGACCTCCAGCACGAGGTCGCGGGACGCCTCGCGCACGCGCAGGCCCACCGTGCCGCCCACAGGCAGGGGCACGCGGCTGTCGAGCACCAGGCGCGCGGGCGCTGCCGGGTCGCGCGACTGGACCTCGACCACGTAGCGCCCGTCGTCGAGCTGGCTCGCCACGCGCGCGGAGAACTCGGCGCCGGGCTCGAGCGCGGGCGCGGCGCGGGCCGCACCGCCCGGCACGGTCCGCTCGCCGCCCGGCTGCGCGCTGTCAAACCCCTGGGCCACACCCCCGTGTTCGGGCACGATCCTGCCTCCTGCCGGATCCCCGCGGGCACCGCACGCCCATATTAGCGGACGGCGCGGGGCCCTGCCCATGAAAAAGCGGCCCGCCTGCACAGCGGGCCGCGATCGAAGTGGTGCCAGGGGCCAGAGTTGAACTGGCGACACCCGCCTTTTCAGGGCGGTGCTCTACCACCTGAGCTACCCTGGCGAACGGGGCGCAGGGTACCGCGAACTCCCCGCCAAGTCAAGGCCCCTGCGGCCCGAAGCCGGACGCGGGGCCGTCCGGCGGCTCGTTGGTCTCGGCCGAGCGCACGACCGCGGGCTCGAGCATGGCCGCCGCGCCGAAGGCCATGGACAGGGCGGCCAGGGCCTCGAAGAGCTCTTCGCAGAGCTGGAGCGCGGCCACGGACATCTCGGCCGGCCACAGGTCGAGCAGGAACGCCGGAATAAGGAAAAGCGCCGCCAGCCGCACGTAGTCGAACGGGGGGTACGCGCGCACCGCGGCCATCAGGCGGGGCATGTACGCCCTGCGCTTCCATATCAGGAGCGCCACGACGAGCGCGAGCAGCGTGGCGCCGGCCGCGATGCCCCAGGGGCCGAACACGTTGCGCACGAACTTGAAGGGCAGGGTGAAGAAGTCGTGCACCCCGTCGATGATGTATCCTTCGCCGAGGCGCAGGGGCGAGCGCTGCGGCGCGTGCGCGCCCGCGGGCAGGGAGCTCGGGTTGTCCGCGCCCGCGAGTAGGCCGAAGAAGCTCGTCTCGTCGAAAAGCGCCAGGAGCGCCAGCCCGGGCAGAATCGCGCCCCGGCGCGGGGTGAGCCCCCGGCTGCGCGGGGACAGGAACGCCGCTACGCCCAGCACCACGGCGATGGCGAACAGGATCGCGGTGAAGTTCTCAAGCACCCCGCCCTCGCGCGCGAGCGTGGCGCGCCACGTCGGAAACAGGGCATAAGCGATTGCGACCACCCCGGCCACGGCGCTCACATGGATCCAGTAGGCGCGGCGGAAGCGCTTCGCCTCTTCGGCGGGAGTGCGGGTGACAGGGTCCATGGTCGTGCGCCTCCGTGCTCCGGGCGAACCGAAGTGGGGAAGGTACCCGCGCGCCGGGGAAAACGCAACCCGTGCACTGGCCTCGATCAGAAAAGCCTTGCGTTCCGCGGGCGCAGGGGTACAAAACCAGGGCCCTGTGCGAGCGCCCTGCAACCCATCCGAGGAGCATGCCCATGAAGCGCAGCAAGATCGACCGGATCGCCGTGCTCTGCTCCGGCGGCGACTCGTCCGGCATGAACCCGTGCATCCGCGCGGTGGTACGCAGCGCGGTCTACTACGGCATGGAGGTCCAGGGCGTGCTGCGCGGGTACCAGGGCCTGATGCAGGGCAGGTTCGTGCCCATGGACGCGCGCAGCGTGTCGAACATCCTCAACCGCGGCGGCACCATGCTCAAGACGAGCCGGTGCCCGGCGTTCCGCAGGAAGACCGGCCGGCGCCGGGCCATCAAGCAACTCGAGGCCGCGGACATCCAGGGGCTGGTCGTGATCGGCGGCGACGGGTCCTTCCAGGGCGCGTACCAGCTCATGCAGGAAAGCGGACTCAAGGTCGTGGGCATCCCGGGAACCATTGACAACGACGTGGCCGGCACGGACTACACCATTGGGTACGACACCGCCATGAACGTGGCCACCGAGGCCCTGGACAAGATCCGCGACACCGCGGCCAGCCACGACCGGATCTTCTTCGTGGAGGTGATGGGCCGCGAGGCCGGGTACCTGGCCCTACAGGTGGCCGTGGCCGCCGGCGCGGAGGCGGTGCTCATCCCGGAGGTGCCCACGGACCTGGACCGGCTCACCGACGAGCTGCGCCGGGGCAGAGAGCGAGGCAAAACGAGCTCGGTGGTGGTCGTGGCCGAGGGCGACGATGCCGGAGGGGCGTTGGACATCGCCAAGGCCGTGGAGGAACGGCTGCAGGTGAGGTGCCGCACCACGATCCTGGGTCACCTTCAGCGCGGGGGCAGCCCCACCACCCTGGAGCGAGTCAACGCCAGCCGGCTGGGCCTGGCCGCGGTCCGGGAGCTGCGAAAGGGCAACAGCGGCGTGATGGTCGGGCTGATCGGCGAACAGATCCGCGTCTCGCCGCTCGGGCGCGCGTGGAAGCGCAAGCGACCGATCTCGCGTGAGCTTCTGGACCTGAACGAGATCCTGGCCACCTAGCGACCGCGACGCGGCTAAGGACGCCCTTCCCCCGCGCACGGCGCTCACCGGTCGAGGGTGATGTCCATCTGGCTACCGCCCAGCAGTGCGACGCCGAAGCTCAGCCCCACGGCCAAGAGCTCGCCCAGGATCAGCCCCAGAAACAACCCTCGCACGAACCGATACGTGTCCGGGTTGCAGTACCGGATGGCCGAGCGCTTGCACAGCCACCCGAGCAGGAAGCTGAACCAATACGAGCGCATCAAGGGGTTCACGAACATCACCAGCCCGATCGGGTGCGGCACCCAGAACAGGAACTGGCGCAGGTACACGAGCAACCCGCACGTGGCCGCGCCCACGCCCGTCCAGGTTACGGTCCCCGGCTCGGGGGTGGTCCATTTCTCCAGGTTGTTCTGCACGTTCGTGGTCGAGTTGAACACCCGCTGCGGCCACCTGGTGTAGAACCACCCGCTCATGTTCGAGACACCCTGGTCGTAGACGAACGCCAGGCTGACGATCGTGCTCGCGACCAGGGTCACCGCGATCGCCCAGAAGATGACCCCGCCCTGCAGCCCGCGGCTGATGCGGCCCTTGACCGCCAGGTACTTCGTGTTCATGAGGATCGGGCCCATAAAGGCCTTCACGTCCGTGAACATGCTTCCCAGCAGCAGGATGGCCGTACCGATGCCCCGCACCGCGAACAACACCGGATACTGCAGCAGCCCGAACATGCGCATGATGTGCAGCGGTCCGAAGTGGAGCTGGAACGCAATGATCCCGCACTCGGCCACGAGCCGCATGGTCGCAATGGTCATGAACAGAAGCCCCAGGTATACGAGCAACGCCATGCCCCACCCGACGTTGCCGCGGCGCAGGAAGTACAACAGGCCCACCGACCCCACCAGGAACAGGGCCGACGGGATCGTGAATCGCTGCGCGTCCTCGGCCGGAAGGGCGCGGGTGCCGCCCGGCCGCGCAAGCCGGTAGATCCAGGCGAAGAGCGACCGGCGGACCTTCCACAGGCAGACGATTCCGAACATCCACATGGCCCCGCCGCCCTGGGCGGTCATGAAGCTCGACTCCTGGAACCAGTGGCTGGGAAAGGACCCGCCGTCGGCACCGAACCCGAGCCACACCGCGAGCAGGGTCTGGGACTTCATGAACAGCCAGAAGAACCACAGGGAGAACGAGATCTCGGTGGGCAAGAGGAACGCGATCCCGATGCACAGGAAAAAGATCTCGAACAGGAAGTAGAACTGTCCGCCCGTGGCCGGTCCCAGGAAGCTCTCCCTGAGCATGCGGCGGAACGCGTCCCCGCGCAGATCGATGAGCCCGGGGCCGATGATGTAGTGGGCGCGCACGAGCCCGTTGTACACCAGGGGGACGAACGCGATGGCCACGCCCAGCCAGAACACGGGATTGCGAAACACGCCGGGTACGCGGGAGCGCCCAACGTCCTGGTCGGCGCCGATCAGGATCGCGCTCATCTCGGCGACCGGGAAGACGAGCTTCTCGTGCTCGTACCATTGCTTGAAGAAGAGATCGCTCAGGCTGTAGATGAACAGGTAACACACCAGCGCCAGCAGCCCCCAGCCCGCCAGGGGCACCGCCCAGGCTCGCCAGGGCACCTCGCCGAAGAACGCAGGCCGGTCCGGGCCGCCGCGCACGTACCGGCCGATGCGGTCCATCCACTGGCCCAGCGACTCGTCCGGCCGCTTGACGAACACGGGAAAGGACTCGCGGCCCACCGCGCGCAGCCCGGTGACGTAGTGCTCGACCGGGCGCACCGCGGGCTTGCCGTCCGGCGCGGTCTCGGGCGCGTCCGCGGGCGCGGGCTGCACGAACAGGCGCGGGTCCACGTTCGGCTCGACCCGCTCGCTCCACTGCGACTGCGGGGTGTTCCATTCCGGGTGGTGCAGGCCGCCGGCCATCGGCAGGACCTGGGACACGTACCCGTACAGCGGGATGCCGCTGGCGATCATGGTCATGATCAGGAGCACCAGCAGTTCGCGGCGATGGAAGGGCCGCAGCCGGAGCGCGCGCAGCACCGGGTTCGCGATCGCGGCCAGGAACACGGTCAGCAGAATCCCCATGGCGGGGATCTGGGTCACGCCGACGGACACGCCGTATCCGGCGAACGCGTGCCGGCCCAGCAGGACCGCATAGCTGTACACGAGGCAGAAGAGCGTGCCCAGGAGGATGGCGCGCAGCGGGAACCGGCGCATGGGGCTCCTACCGGCTTGGCGCAGGGACGGGCGCGCGGCGCGGGCGCGTTCGGGCGCGCGCCGGCGCCCGTGCAAAGACCCGGTCAGATTTCCATGATCTCGGCGGTCTTCTTCTCGACTTCCGCGTCGACCTTGGCCTCCTGGCGCTTGGTGAGGTCATTGACCTCGTCCTTGAGGCGCTTGAGGTCGTCCTCGGTGATGGCCTTGTCCTTCTGGAGGCGTTCGAGGTCCTTGTTCGCGTCCCGGCGCGCGTTGCGGATGGCCACCTTGGCGTCTTCGCCGTTCTGGCGCACCTGTCCGGCCAGCTGCTTGCGCCGGTCTTCGGTCAGGGGCGGGAACTGGAGCCGGATCACCTTGCCGTCGTTCTGCGGGGTCACGCCCAGGTCGCTGGCCAAGAGCGCCCGCTCGATGTTCTGCAGGATCCCGGGGTCGAAGGGCTTGATGACCAACAGCCGCGCCTCGGGCACCGAGATGTTGCCGCACTGCTTGAGCAGCATGTCGCTGCCGTAGGCCTCCACGTGCAGGTCCTGCACGAGCGCGGGCGTGGCCCGGCCCGTGCGGATGGTGCGGAAGGTCTGGGTCAGGTGGCCCAGGGCCTTGTCCATGGCCTCTTCGGCCTGGAGCATGACCAGTTCGTAGGAGTCCTCGTTGGGCATGGCGTTCTCCTTCGAGCAGAGCGGTAGCGGTCGGCGCGCCTCACGGACCGACCCGCGTGCCCACGCCCGGCTCGCCCCGCACGGCGCGCAGCACGTTGCCCGCCTCGCGGATCGAGAACACGACGATGGGCAGGCGGTTTTCCATGCACAGGCTGAACGCGGTCTGGTCCATCACCCGCAGGTTGCGGCGCAGGCATTCCTCGTAGGTGACTACCTCGAACCGCTGCGCGTCCGGGTCCGTGTCCGGGTCCGCGGAGTAGACCCCGTCGACCTTCGTGGCCTTCAAGAGCACCTCGCACCCGAGCTCGGTCGCGCGCAGGGCCGCCGCGGTGTCGGTGGTGAAATACGGATTGCCGGTGCCCCCGGCCAGGATGACGATGCGGCCCTTCTCCATGTGGCGGATGGCGCGCCGCTGGATGAAGAACTCGCACACTTTCCGGGTTTCGATCGCGGAGAGCACGCGGCTCTGGTCCTTGTTGGGCGGCTCGTACAGGGCCTCGAGTGCGCCCTGGAGGGCCAGGGCGTTGATGATCGTGGCGAGCATCCCCATGTAGTCGCCGGTGGCGCGCTCGATGCCCAGGCTGTTGTGCGTGCCGCGGATAATGTTGCCGCCGCCGACCACCACCGCCAGCTGCACCCCGGTGTCGGCCACGGCCTTCAGCTCGGCGGCGAGATCGCGGAAGGCCTGCGCATCCAGGCTGCCGTCGTGACCGCCGAGCACCTCGCCCGAGACCTTGACCATCACGCGCCGGTACCCGGCCACAGCGGTCTCCTTGCGCGTCGAGGCGCCAAGCGCGGGCCCTGGCGGCGGCTCAGTCCTCGGCCTGGACCAGGGTCCCGCCCACGCACGCGGGCTCTGCGCCCAGCTCCAGGCGCGCGAACCCGGCGATGGCGCCCTTGCCGCCCGCGTCCTTGAGCGCGCGGGCCACGTGGTCCTTGATCTGGACCTTCTCTTCCTTCACGAAACCCTGCTCGTTCAGGCAGCGGGTCTTGTAGAACTTGGACAGCTTGCCCTCGAGGATGCGCTCCTGGATGTCCTCGGGCTTGTCCTGGATCTCCTCGGCGTAGACCTCTCGCTCGCGCGCGAGCACGTCCTGGGGGATGTCCTCGCGCGTGAGGCCCGTCGGACGCGCGGACGCGATGTGCATGCACAGGTCGCGGGCCAGGCGGTCGACTGCCTCGGCCGACGGGTCGAGGCCCTCCAGGGACAGGGCCACCAGGCTCGCGGCCTTGTTGGTGAAGTGCTGGTACCCGGCCACGCGTCCGCCTGCCGAGGCCTCCAGCACGGCCGCGCGGCGGAAGCGGATGTTCTCGCCGATCGTGGCCACGGCCTCGTGCACCGCGGCCTGGGCGGTGCGGCCCTCGGGCAGAGCCAGGGCCTGGAGGTCGTCCAGCTTGTCCGCGCGCAGCATCGCGTCGGCCAGGCTCGCGGCCAGGGCCTGGAAACGGTCGTTGCGGGCCACGAAGTCGGTCTCGCAGGCGAGCTCGATGAGCGCGCCCTTGCGCAGGTCGTCGTCGATCTTCATGAGGACCACGCCCTCGCCGGTGGCGCGGTGGGACTTCTTGGTGGCGCGGTCCTTGTCCTTCTTGCGCAGGTAGAGCTCCGCCTCCTGGAAGTCGCCGTCGGTGGCCACCAGGGCCTCCTTGCACAGCGCGACGGGGCTGCCGGTGTGTTGGCGCAGCTCTTTGACCATCTGGGTGGTGATCTCGACCATGAATCGTTCCTCTCTCAAGCTCGGGTCTGTGTGAGGTCAGCCTTCTCGGCCGTAACTGACCGCGCCCACGTCCGGCGAGATGTCCTGCGCGGGCCCGGCCGCGGCCTGTCCGGCCCGGGCCTTGAGCATGGCCTGCTGGCTCGCCTTGGCCCGGCCCGCCTCGCACGCGTCGGCCAGGACCTGGACGATGGTCTGGATGGCGCGGTGCGACTCGTCGTTGCCCGGGATCACGAAGTCGAGCGGCTCCGGGTCGCAGTCCGTGTCCGCGAGCGCGAGGGTGGGGATGTTCAGCTTCACGGCCTCGGCCAGGGCGATGCGCTCGTCCTTGGGATCCACGAGCACCAGGGCCCCGGGCAGCTCGGTCATGTCGCGGATGCCCTCGAAGTTGCGGGAAATCTTGCGCTTCTCCCGGTTGATGGCGCTGATCATCTTTTTGGAGAACTGCTCGATGCGCCCGGACTCTTCGAGCTCTTCGAGCTCCTGCAGCCGGGTGACCCGCTCGCGTACGGTGCGCAGGTTCGTGAGCGTCCCGCCCAGCCACCGCTGGGCCACGAAGAACTGGCCGCAGCGCTGGGCCTCGGCGCGCACGATCTCCTGGGCCTGGCGCTTGGTGCCCACGAACACGACCCGCTGGCCCTGGGCGGTGAGGCTTTCCAGGAACTTGTACGCGCGGATGAGCCCGCGCAGGGTCTCGCGCAGGTCGATGATGTGCACGCCGCTGCGCTTGCCGTAGATATAGGGCGCCATGGCGGGGTGCCAGCTGCTCGTGCGCGCCCCGAAGTGCACCCCGGCCTCCAACAGGTCGCGAATGCTCGCAATCGCCATACTCGACTCCTTGTCGGCGCGCCGCGCCCCCTGGCGAGCACGTTGTGCGCACGTACTCGGGGCGGGGCCGCCTTGCTCGGGCCCGGATGCACGCCGGGCCGCCTGCCTTGTGTCTCGCCGCCCACCGCGGGCGCGAGTCACGCACTTGTAACGGAGGCGCGTGCGCCTGTCAAGGGCAACGGCCCGATGGGCCTCAGGGGGCCGGGGTCCATACGGCCTGGCCGCCCTCCACCCGCCATCGCCCCGCGTCGGAGACGAAGCGCAGCTCGCCGTCGCGGAACGCGAGCTCCCAGGCGCGTTGGTCCAGGATCCGGGCAAAGGCCGTCTCGCCCGCGCGCAGCTGGCCCTCGGCATATTGGGACAGGCTGCGGTAGGCCGGGTCGGGCGGTGGCGGCTCGTCGGCGGTGCGCCGCGCGAGCTCCGCGCGGATGGCCGCCAGCGCGCGCTTGGCGCTCTGGGGCACGAGCTCGGCGACCGCGGGCGCGTACGCCGCGCCCAGACACTGGTAGGCCCATTCCAGGAAGTGGGTGATGACCACGTTCGGCATGGCCAACAGCACCCCGCCGAGCTGGTGCTGGCGCATCGAAGAGCCCGTTGCCAGGGTGAAGGGCGCCAGCCCCGCGTCGGTCTCCAGCCGGCCCAGCACGAAGCAGCCGAACCCGATGCGGCTGCCCGGCTCCAGGCAGGCGTTCGACCCCACGAACGCGCACTCGACCTGGACCGGGTTGTCGGCCGTGCCGCGGATGCAGGCCCCGCCGCCGATCATGGGCACGGCCGGCACCCGGACGGGCTCGCCGTCCACCACGACCTCGGTGGGCCGGCAGCGCAGCTCGGCGCAATGGCCCGCCAGGTGCATGGACATGAACGTGGTCTCCAGGTCCGCGCGGTCGAACCGTCCGCCCAGGATGGCCGGGTGCGTGGTGCGTACGCGCGTGAGGTCCGCGAACGCGCTTACCTCGGCGTGGGCGGCGAGCCCGGCCTCGAAGATGGCGGCCGCCTCTACGCTTGCGTCCTCCGCCAGGCGCGCCCGGCTCACGTCGCTCGACCGGACGGTCGCGTCCGCGCCCACGTGCGCCACGGAGACCTTGCTGCGCTCGATCACCGCGCCCCGGCCCACGGAGGCCTGGTCCAGGACCGCGCGCCACAGCCGCGCGCCCGGGCCCACGGAGGAGTCGCGGTCGATTACGCACCCCGGGCCGATGTGCGCGTCCTCGGCGATCCGGGCCTCGGGATGGACTTGCGGGGCCGGCTCGCCCGCGGAAAGCTCGCCCGCGGGCACGGCCACGCGCAACGGGGGCACCGGATCCGCTACGTCGAAGAGCTCGGATTCCATGACTTGCGTTTCGAGCGCGTCGGGCGCGAGGTCGAGCACCCGCTCCAGGGCCGGGTGTCGCCAGCCCTCGGGCGTGTGGCGCCAGCCCACGGGCTCGCCTTCGCGGAAGGTCCACAGGCCCGCGTCGCGGTGCACGCGCAGCAGCGCATGCGTGCGTCCGATCCACCGCGGCCAGCCCCGGCGCTGGTCCTGCACCGCGCGGCCGAGGTCCACCCCGTGCGCGGCCGCCAGGGCCCGGGTCATGGCCAGGGCCGTGTTGATCGCCTCCACGACAATGGTGTCCGCCACGGCCTTGCGCTCGGGCGCGAGCGCCTCGTACAGGCGCTTGACCATGCGGATGACGAGGTCGGGCGCGTAGGTGAACGCCCAGGCGCCGCTTCGCTTCTTGGGCCCGTACCCCACCGAGAGCTCGCCGGGCATCACCAGGCCGTTGGTGGCCTCGCCGCCCACCCCGGCCACGGCGAAGGGCATCAGATACGTCATGGTCCAGTCGTTGACGAGCGCCTCGTCATCGGCGTGCGCCTCGGCGGACTGGCCGATCACCTTGGTCCAGGGCGCGACCCAGCAGCAGGGCCCGAGTTCGATCTGTTCGTGGCTAAGGAGCCCGAACCCCCACAGGCCGCGGGGCGGGCCGAAGCTTTCGAGCACGCCGCCGGGCTGGGGCTTGATCCGCCCGGAGTTCGTGCTGTTGATCGTATTCGTGCCGTAGCGGCTCACGTGCGGAAGCCGGATCGTGTCCACCACGCGCAGGCGCTTGGCGTCCGGGTCGAAGGCGAGCTTGCGGAACGCGTTCGAGAACACGCCCTCGAAGTAGCCGCGCCGGTCGAGCGTGGCGCCGTCGCCGAGCCAGGCCTCCGAGACCTCGGTGGGTCCGTGCACGCGCACGCCCGCGCCCGTGGACGCGAGCACGAGCTTGGCGCGCGCGACTTCGTTGCCCGCGCCCAGGCGCACGTCGCGCGCCCAGGTCTCGGTCACGCGCGAGTTCGCGCCCACGTCCGTGTTCAGGAGCGTGGCCCCGCGCACCACGGCCCCCTCGGCCACGGTCGGGGTGGACGATCCGCGCACGGTCACGCGGCCGGCCGCATCGCAGGCGTGGGACTCGGGCTCGCCCTGCTCGGCCACGATGCTGTCGAACACTTCCGCGCGCTCGGCGACGACCGCGTTGTGCAGGCGCGCGTCGCGCACCACCGCGCCCGCGCCCACGCGCGTGCGCTCGCCGGTCAGGTACGCGGCGCCCTCGATCTTCGCGTCGGGATGGATGCGGGATCGGTCCACGCCGGGGCCGAGCCAGGACGGGGAACGCATCAGGGTCTCCTTGCCGGTCTTCGGGGTCGTTTACGAGACGAGCGCGGGCTGCCAGTACAGGACGGCCAGGTACACGGCCAGCCACAGGGCCGCGCACTCCAGACTGCTGCGCCGGGTGAGCAGACCCTGTGCCGTCGGGCCACGCTCGTCGGGCTGTAGGGCCGCGCACTTGCAGTCCATCACGCCGTAGAACACGATCGGAATGGTGAGCGCGAGGGCCGCGGGCCGGGCGCTCTGGAGCACGAGCAGCACGTACGCACCCACGGCCAGGGCGCCGGTCGAGGACAGGAGCCCGTCCAGGGCCGCGGTGCTGTACCGGTCGATGCCCTGCCGGGCCTCGCGCGGCCAGCCCGGGGCCTCGATGCGGCGCTTGCACAGCCCCAGCAGCGCGCCCAGGAAGAACACGAACACGAGCGCCGCCGGGTCGACGGCGGCCCCGGCCGCGAGCGCTCCGCCCAGGGCGCGCAGCACCAGCCCCGCGGCCAGCAGCACAAGGTCCAGGACCGGGGTGTCCTTGAGCCCTGCCGAGTACAGGACCTGGAGCGCCGCGTACAGGGCCAGGCATCCGGCCACGCCCACGCCCAGGGCCATGCCCGCGCCCAGGGCCGCAAGCCAGGCGACCACCGCGAAGAGCCCGGCCGCGCGCGGGGAGAGTGCGCCACGCGCGAGCGGCCGCGTGCGCTTGTGGGGGTGGAGCCGGTCGCGCTCGCGGTCGAACAGGTCGTTTAGCACATACACCGCGGCCGCCGCGAGCACGAACACCACGGCCGCGCCCGCGGCCAACAGCCACGCGCGCACCTCGTAGACCCGGACGCTGAAGAGCACTCCGGCGAAGCAGAACAGGCTCTTGGGCCATTCGCGCGGCCGAGCCAGCGCGAGGAAGTCGCGGACCATGCGCAGTCTCCCGATGGGGGTCGGCGGGGCAGTATAGCACCCGCCCTGCGCGCGGGCAAGCGCGCGGCTTTCCCTTGGAAGGCGGGCGCCCGGCCCGTAGAATGCATGCTTTGCGCATTGCGCGAGCACAAGGAGAGGTCGTGGCCGATCCGGTTGTCGTCATCGGTGCGGGCCCCGCGGGCCTGGCCGCAGCGTACGAGTGCGCGCGGCTGGGGCTTCCGGCGGTGGTCTTGGAACAAGACCGCATGGTGGGCGGGCTGTGCCGCACCGTGGAGCACCAGGGGTTCCGGTTCGACTTGGGCGGGCACCGGTTCTTCACGAAGAACGAGGAGGTGCGCGCGCTGTGGCGCGAGACCCTGGGCGACGAGTTCCTGCGCCGGCCCCGGCGCAGCCGCATCTACTTCGGCGGGCGGTTCGTGGCGTATCCGCTGAAGCCCTTCGACGCGCTGCGCCGGCTGGGCGCCAAGGAGACGGCGCTCTCCATCGCGAGCTTCCTCGCGCGGCGAGTGCGGCCCCATCCGGACCCGAAGAGCTTCGAGGCCTGGACGGAGAACCAGTTTGGCCACCGCCTGTACGCGCATTTCTTCCGCGCCTACACCGAAAAGGTGTGGGGCATCCCGTGCAGCGAGCTCGCTGGAGAGTGGGGCGCGCAGCGGATCAAGGGCCTCAACCTCGCCAGCGCAATTCGCAGCGCCCTGTTCAAGCCGCGCCACGGCAAGATCCGCACCCTCATCGAAGAGTTCGACTACCCGCGCCTGGGCCCCGGGCAGATGTACGAGGCCCTGGCCGCGCGATGCCGGGCCGCGGGCGTGCCCGTGCGTCTGGGCCACCGGGCGGTGGGCGTGGACACACGGGGCGGGCGCGCCCTGGCCGTGCGCGCGCGCACGGACGCGGGCGAGACGCGGCTTCCCTGCGCCGCGGTGCTGAGCAGCATGCCGCTCACCGAGCTCGCCTGCGCGCTCGACGAGGCGGACCCATCCGCGCGCGCGGCCGCGGGGGCGCTCGGCTACCGGTCGCTCTTGACCGTGGACCTGATGCTGCGCGGCGCAGAGACCGTGCCGGACACCTGGATCTACATCCATGACCCGAACCTGCGCGTGGGCCGGGTGCAGTGCTTCCGCAACTGGTCGCCCGATCTCGTGCCCGGCCCGGAGGCGAGCTCGCTCGGGTTCGAGTACTTCGCCACGGAAGGCGACGACTTGTGGACGACCTCGGACGCGGAGCTTGTCGCCCTGGCCAAGCGCGAGCTGGGGGAGCTGGGGCTCGCGGACCCGGACCGAGTGTTTGACGCGACTGTGCAGCGAGCCGGCAAGGCCTACCCGCTGTTCCGGCTGGGATACGCCGAGCATGTGCGCACGATCCGCCGGGCCCTGGCGCGATTCGAGAACGTGCAGCCCATCGGACGGTACGGCATGTTCCGGTACAACAACATGGACCACTCGATCCTCACGGGGATGCTGGCCGCGCGCAATCTGGGCGACGCGCAGCACGACGTGTGGTCCGTGAACGTGGACGCGGAATACCTGGAGTCCGGCCCCGCGCCGCAGGCGGGCCAAGCCACGGACGCCGACCGGCTGGCCAACGCCTAGACGCACCGGGCGCACCCGTCCCCGGCACCCGAATCGGAAACAACCCATGTGGCGATCCGGATGCCGGGACGCGGTCTCCCGCGGGGCGGCGGGCCGCCCGGACGGGCGGCCGTCCCCGGGGTCAGGACTGGGTCTGCTCGGGCTCCTCCGGCGGCTGGGCCGCGGGCTCGGGCTCGGGGGCCGCTTCCCGGTCGGGCGCGGCCGCCTCGGAGGGCGCGGCCGCCTCGGAGGGCGCCTCCGCCTCCTGTGCCGGCGCGGGCCCCTCGGCCTGTGCGGGCGCGGAGGCCTGCGCCTGTGGGGCCGGTGCGGCCTCGGGCTGCGCCGCCTCGGGCGCCTGCTCCTGGAGGCCCTTGCACGCGCGCAGGCTCAGGCCGATCTTGCGCGCGTCGGTGTCCAGGTTGATGATCATCACGGTCACCGGGTCGCCGACGTTGACGACTTCCTCGGGCTTGTCCACCTTGTGCTCGGCGAGCTCGGAGATGTGCAAGAGCCCCTCCAGGTCGTCGGCGATTTCCACGAACGCGCCGAAGTTCGTGAGCTTGGTGACCGTGCCGGTGACGATGTCGCCCACGTTGTACTTCGCGGGGATGTCGCTGACCCACGGGTCCTCGGTGAGCTGCTTGAGCCCCAGGGCGATGCGCTTGCGGTTCGGGTCCACGGACAGGACCACGGCCTTGACCTTGTCGCCCTTGTTGAGCTCCGAGGAGGGATGGGCCACCTTCTTGGTCCAGCTCATGTCGCTCACGTGCAGCAGGCCGTCGATGCCTTCCTCGATTTCCACGAACGCGCCGTAGCCGGTCATGTTGCGCACGCGGCCCTCGACCACGGTGCCCACCGGGTACTTCTCCTCGACCTTGGTCCAGGGGTTCTCCTCGGTCTGCTTCATGCCGAGCGACAGTTCCTGCTTGTCGATGTTGATGTCCAGGACCACCACCTCGATCATGTCGCCGATGGCCACGAGCTCGGACGGATGCCCGATCTGGCGGGTCCAGCTCATCTCGCTGATGTGCACGAGGCCCTCGATGCCCTCTTCGAGCTTGACGAACGCGCCGTAGGGCATGACGTTCACGACCTGTCCGGTGACCCGGCTGCCGATGGGGTATTTGTCCTGGATGTTCTCCCAGGGGTTGGGCGTGACTTGCTTCAGGCCGAGGCTGATGCGCTCGCGGTCGAGGTCGTAGTCGAGCACCTTGACCTCGATCTCCTCGTCGATGGCCACCACCTCGCTGGGGTGCGAGATCCGGCCCCAGCTCATGTCCGTGATGTGCAGGAGCCCGTCGATGCCGCCGATGTCCACGAACGCGCCGAAGTCGGTGATGTTCTTGACCTGGCCCTTGCGGATTTCGCCCTTCACCAGCGAGCTGAGCACCTGGGCCTTCTTGCGCTCGCGCTCTTCCTCGAGGAGCTTGCGGCGGCTGAGCACGATGTTGCGCCGGTCGCGGTCGATCTTGATGATCTTGCACTCGAGCGGCTTGCCGATGTAGTCGGCCACGTCGCCGACCCGGCGGATGTCCACCTGGCTGGCCGGCAGGAACACGGGCACCCCGATGTCCACGAGCAGCCCGCCCTTGATCTTGCGCATGGCGCGGCCGGTGACCACGTCGCCCACCTCGTGCTCGCCCATGACGCGCTCCCAACCGCGGATGCGGTCGGCCTTGCGCTTGCTGAGGTGGAGCTCGCCCTCCTCCTCGTCCATCTCCTCCAGGAGGACCTCGATCTCCTTGCCGATCTCGGCCTCCTCGGGCGAGCCGAACTCGCTCAGGGGCACGTACCCCTCGCTCTTGAACTTGATGTCCACCACGGCCGTGTTCTGCGTGCGGCGGATGATCCGCCCCTGCACGATGGAGCCGACCTGGAAGTCCGTGCGCTCGCTGTTGACGCGGCGCTCGAATTCCTGCGTGTCGGCCTCGGCCAGGCATTCGGCCAGCTCGCGCTCGACCTCTTCGTCGGAGACGGCGTTGCGTACAAACTCGTATCGACCGGGTCTGACCATGAAATCCTCTCCCTGCGCCGCTTGCGCCCTGCGGCGCCCAGCAAACGTGTCCTCGGACGCGGCCCGCTGTCCTGGCGACGGTCTCGTCCCGGCCGTGGCTCCCCGGTATGAGCCCCGGCACGGGCGCGATCGGCCGGCAGGCGCGGCGCCCGTCCCTCTGACCGCCCATCCGAAGGCGGCCCTCACAGCGATCCCTCTTCCTACCATACGGGCCGCGCACGCGCAAGGCCTTTTGCCCGGCGCGCCGGGGCCGGCCCCCCTTGCGCCGCGCGCCCGGATGTGGGTAATAGAGCGCGAACGGTGGCCCGCCCGGGCCGAGTCCGCCGGCGGGGCAACAGGCGCAACCGAGGGGCCGCGCATGTACACGGGACCCGAGTGGCGGCGCACCTGGGCCGAGCGCGCGCTCGACTGGCTGTACCCGGTCGCGTGCGCGGGGTGCGGGCGCAGCCTCAGCTTCTCGTCGCATCGGCTCCTGTGCGCGGCGTGCCTGGGCCGAGTGGCGTGGCTCACGGACCGCACGAGTTGCCCGCGGTGCGCGCGTCCCCTGGGACCGCACGCGCGGGCGGACCGCGCCTGTCCGGACTGCGCGGGCGCACCGCTTCGGTTCACGCGCGCGGTGGCCGCGGCCCGGTACCAGGAACCCCTGCGCGGGGCGCTGCGCGCGTTCAAGTTCCAGGGCGTGCGCACGGGCGCCCGCGCGCTGGGCCTGGTCTTGGCGCGGCGGGTGGCGGGCGCCGCGTTCGCCAAGGATCTGGAGGCCGTGGTGCCCGTGCCGCTGCACGTGCGGCGCGAACACGGCCGGGGGTACAACCAGGCGGGCCTGTTGGCCCGGTACGCGGCCGAGGCCCTGGGCCTGCCCGTGGCCGGGGACGTGCTGGTGCGCACCCGCGACACGCCGCCCCAGGCGGGCCTGGAGCGGGCCGACCGACTGCGCAACGTGGACGGGGCCTTTGCGCCCGCGCGCGAGCGGGTCGGCCTGCGGCGATGCCTGTTGGTCGACGACATCATGACCACCGGCGCGACGCTCTCGGCGTGCGCGAGCGCCCTGCGTGCCGGGGGTCTGGAGCGGATCTACGCGGCCACGGTGGCCCGATAGCCGCGCCTACGGGCCGAAGAAGTCCAGCAGCTGCACTTCGCGCAGGATCGGGATGCCGTACTGGGTGGCGGTTTCCTTGCGCTCCGTGGCCCGCTTGTAGAGCTCTTCGAGTTCTTCGTTTTCCTCAAGCGCGGCCCGGTCCGGAATCTGGCACAGGATCAGGTAGTCGGTGTCTACGTCCACCTCGTCGAGCATCTGGCCCCCGTGTTCCTCGATGAGGGTGCGAAGTTCCGCCCGGCTGAACTCCTGCGGCTGTCCGGCAACGGCAAAGGCGAGCTCACGCTCCCGGCTGTAGAACGGGTTGGTGACCTTGTCGCCCTTGATGATCGGGTCGCGCACGTCCATGCCCTTGGCGGTGGTGACTTCCTCGCGCACGAGCGCCACGGTCTCCACCCGTTCCTCGCCGCCCGCGGTCAGGGTGATCTGGCGACGGCAGTAGGGGCAGTGGCGCATGCCGGGCTCGCCCTCCCATCCGCACAGCGGGCAGACGAGCCGGTACGACTTCTCCGGCAGGATGATGCCTGTGGAGGTGGCGTCGTTGACCTTGTTGACCTCGATGCTGGCGATGGTGTCCCATCGGTTGTACCGCCAGCGGATCACGTCGAACCGCATGCCCTTGCGGACCCGGTCCACCTCGCCGAGGTTCGTGACCACGAATCCATTTTCCGTATCCACGGTCAGAACCTCGCCGTCATACTCCTCCTTGCCTTCCTCGGCTCGCCGTTTGCCCACGATGGTGTAGTCGCTGATCACGCGCCGCTGGTGGCTGATCTGCGTGCGCAGCGTGGCGATCTCCTTCTTGGCCTCTTCGATGGCTGCGAGCCGGCGAGTCTTCTCTTCCTTGACCTGCTCCTGAAGCTGGTCGGCGCGCTGCTTCTCGGTCTCCAGGTCCGCGCGAAGCTGCGCGATCACGGGGTCGGGCTCCGTGGCCTTGGCCTCCAGCTCGCTGAAGCGCTCCTCCAGGTCGTCGAGCTTGCTCTGCAAGGAGTCGACGTCGTTCTGAAGATTCCGCTTGGAGCGGTTGAGTTGGTCGATCGTCGCCTTGCGGCCCTGGGCAACGGCCTGGATCTGTTCGAGCTCGGCCTCGGTCTCGCGCAATGTGGCGCGCACGTCTTCGAGGTCCTGTCGAGTGGACTCCAGGTCCTCGCGCGCCTGCTTCACGTGCGGGTTGTCGGCGGCGATCGTCTCCATACTGCCGCCTTCCAACGTCTGGCGCAGGTCCTGCACGGTGAGGTGGCGCTGGTAGAACAGCAAACCCAAACCGCCCGCCAGGATGAGCAAGAGTACGATTGCGACCGCGGCACCGGAACTTCTCATGGATCGGCCTCCTTGACAGCCATGCATCCGGACCGCAACGACGCTGCGTCCGGGACCAAGCTCGAATCCTACCGACCGTCCGCCCGCAAGTCAACCGGAATTGCCGCGGAACGCGCGCCAATCGAGCTCCGCACCGTTCGGGTCGGCGCTAGCGGGCCGGGCGGTCCGGGCCCTCCTTGTCCTCCTCCGGCCGCTTGTGGGCTCCATGATGGCCCAGAAAGTGCAGCCAGTCCCGCACACGCCTGTGCCGGCGCGCCTTCTTGTGCGCGACGTGCGCGCGGAACGCAACGACCGCGCGCCGGGTGACCGGGTATGCCACGGCCCCGGCCACGATCCCCACGAGCACGCAGCCGAGCCACAACGGCAGGAGCGTCTGCGTGCCCAGATTAAACAGGGCCCAGGTCGCGTCCGTCAAGGCGCCGGTCGCATACAGCCCTGCGATGTGCTGGGCCTTGACTCGGAACTGGTCGACCGTGGGGCCGCCGACCAGGAGCCGCCCCACCCAGTAGTTGAACGAGTACATGGGCACAATGGTTACGGGATTGGTGATCCATACGGGCACCACCGCCGCCAGGCGGCTGGCCCCGAGCAGGGTCGCCACGAACACCGCGATAAGCATCTGCAGGCCCACCGTAGGCGTAACGCCCACGAACACGCCGATGGCCACGCCCAGGGCGATGGCGTGCGGGCTGGCGCGCAGACGTACCACGCGCCGCAGGCCGCGCCAGAACTGGATCCGCATCCAGCGAACGGGATAGAGGTTGCGCATCCGCTGCGCTCCATGCCTTGGTTCGTCCGTGCGCTCGGGCCCGAGCAGGGGACAGGTCCCGGCCCCTAGAAGTCCGGCCAGGATTCCCAAGCGTATCGTATTCGAGCCGGCAACGCAAGCCACCCGCATCGCCCGGGGGCCCGCCCGCAGGGACAGGCCGGGGTCGGGCCCCTGGGATTCCGAGACCCGCCGCGAAAAAAGTTTTGCCCGGTGGAGGTGAAGGCCTGCGGCGGCCGGTTCCGGTGGAAGTTGGCTGCAAGGTTGCGCCGGGCAATATGTTAGTCGCCCATTAGCTGGTGAGCGCATGTGGGAAAGCCGGGGAGGAGCCCGTATGCAGTGGTCGAAAACGAGAAGAGCCCGATATATAGGGTGTTTTCTGGAAGTTTTTGCGCTTGACTCCGTCGAGGCCCACTCTATGATTCGAACACTGAATCCAACGAGCACCATGGAGCCCAGACCTCGTGCTCACTCAAAACGAACGAGATTCCATTCGGAACAAGGCAACACCGAGACGATAGTCCGCTCGAGTGGCGCGGGGGCCCGCGCAGGGGCGCCGCGAGCGGAGCAGGGAACGGGACGGGTCGCAAGGACGCGAGGGAGGAGGAGCTCGATGGTCGTGCACGTCTACGGCAAGCCGGGGTGCGAGTTCTGCGTGCGGGCCAAGGACAAGCTGCGCCGCTTGGGCGTGCCGTACGAGGACCACGACATCCGGGAGTTCACGGCCTATCACGAGGGGTGGCGCGAGGACGGGTCCGTGGACGTGTTGGCCGCCTACTCGGAGATGAATCGACTGCCTCTGATCCGAGTGGGCGAGAAGATCATGGACTACACTGCTGCGATGAAGGCCCTCAAACAGGTGCATCGGCAGCAGCAGGAACGGGTTGGAGCCTGAGCAGGGGCGCCCCGCGCGCGTGAGGGGGGAGCCCCGCCCGGTCCGGCGGGGCGTATGCGGCCGCATAGGAAGCCCTATGCGGCCGTGTTCTTCGGTCGCCGCCCGCTCCCGGGCAGCTCGTGAGGACGGCCCGTGGCACGCGCCGAGGATGTGATCCGCGCCATGGAGGCCTGCGCCCCGCCCGCGCTCGCGGTCGAGGGCGATCCGGTGGGCCTGCGGGCCGGCTCGCACGCGCAGCCCGTGCGCCGGGTCCTCCTGGCCCTGGACGCGAGCCCGGCCACCGTGGCCGAGGCCCGCCGGCGGGGCGCGCAGATGCTCCTCACCCATCACCCCCCGTTCTACCGGGGTCTCTCTTCTCTACAGGCCGAGGAGCCCGACGGCGCGCTGGCCGGAGCGATCCTGAACGCGAACCTGGTCGTGTACAGCGCGCATACGAACCTGGACGCCGCGCCCGGGGGCGTGGCCGACGTCTTGGCCGATGCCGCGGGCATGGGCCCGGAGCGTGCGCCCCTACAGGTGACCCGGCGCGAGCCGTTCCTCAAGCTCACCGCGTTCGTGCCCGCCGGGGCGCTGGAGAAGGTGCGCAGGGCCGTGTGCGCCGCGGGCGCGGGCCGGTACGGAGCGTACTCGCAGTGCACGTTCGGCGTGCGGGGCACGGGTACGTTTCTGCCCGGCGCGGGGGCGCGGCCGTACCTGGGACGCGCCGGACGGCTGGAGGAGGCTGACGAATATCGGCTGGAGACCCGGCTGCGCGAGCGCGACCGGGCCGCGGTGGAGGCGGCGCTGCGCAAGTCCCATCCGTACGAGATGCCCGCGTACGACTTTACACGCCTGGACGAATCGATAGACTTCGGCCTGGGCCGGGTCGGCGACCGCGCCGAGGCGGTGCGCCTGGGCGCGCTCGCCGATGCGCTGGCCCGGCGGCTGCGCGCGCCGGGCGTGCAGGTGCACGGGGCCCCCGGCCGACGGGTGCGTCGCCTGGCCGTGTGGACGGGCCAGGGCGCCCCGCTTGCGCAGGCCGCGCGCGCGGGCGCGCAGGTTCTCGTCACCGGCGAGTGCGGGTACCACGAGGCCCAGGATGCGCCGTGGTTCGGCTTGTCCATCGTGCGCCTGGGCCACGGGGCGAGCGAACGCCCGGTGCTCGCGCCGCTGGCCCGCCGGCTGCGCGGGCTCGTGCCCGGGGTGCGGTTCTCGGTGAGCCGCGACCGGGCGGCGCTGTTCCGGAATCTGTAGCCCGGGCCGGTCTGCGAACGCGGGGGCCGCCGGAAAGGAGAACCCGATGAAGGTCTTCATCGCCACGGACCTCGAAGGCGTGTGCGGCGTGTACAGCTTCCAGCAGACGCGCGACGGGCACGGCTCGGCCCCGAACCTCGGGGCGTTGCGCCTGCAGCGCGAAGAGGTCAACGCCGCGGTGCGCGGCGCGTTCGCGGGCGGGGCAACGCAGGTCGTGGCCGACGGGCTGCACGGCCACGGGGGGCCGCTGGACCTGGGCTCGTTCGACGAGCGGCTGGAGATGATCCTGGGCGGGCACAACCAGGTCGAGTCGGTGTGGCAGGCCATCGCCGAGGCGCAGTTCGACGCCGTGTTCTTGCTCGGGTACCACGCGCGGGCCAACACCCCGGGCGGGGTGCTGTGCCACACGCAGAGCAGCAAGGCCCTGAACAACGTGTGGATCAACGGGCGGCTGGTGGGCGAGGCCGAGCAGAGCGCCATCGCGTTCGGCGCGATGGGCGCGCCCGTGGTCCTGGTGACGGGCGACGACCACACCTGCCGCGAGGCGCGCGAGTTCCTGGGCGACCAACCGGTGACCGTGGAGGTCAAGCGCGGGCTCGCGCGCCAGTGCGCCTGGTCGCCCGCGCCCAAGCGCGCCTGGCAACTGATCGAGGACGGCGCGCGCGAGGCCATGGGCCGGGTGGCCGAGGCCAAGCCCTACGAGCAGGAGTTCCCGGTGACGATCCGCTGGCAGTTCCTGGACAGCGGAGCGCTGGACCGATTCAGCGGCAAGGGCGCACGCATCGACTCGCAGATCCTGGAGAAGACCGTGCACCGGCCCCAGGACATCCTGTGGCCGTAGTCACTGCGCCTGCAGACCGCCTGCGGTGAGCGTATAGGCCCGCGCGCACGCGCGGCACGTCGCGGACGGCACCGGGGTCGGAAGCGCCTCGCCGCACGTACACACCCAGCCGTGCAGTCGCGCCGGATTGCCGTACACAAGGCCGTGGGGCGGCACGTCGCAGGTGACTACCGCCCCGGCGCCGACCAGGGCGTAGGCGCCGATCGTGGCCCCGCAAATCACGGTGGCGTTGGCTCCCAGGGATGCGCCGCGGCACACGCGCGTGGGCTCGTACGCGTCGCGGCGGCTCACGAACGTGCGCGGCGTGCGCACGTTCGTGAACACGACGCTTGGCCCGCAGAAGACCTCGTCCTCCAGCACCACCCCGTCGTAGACGGACACGTTGTTCTGGATGTGCACGCGGTCGCCGAGCACCGCGGTTGCGGCCACGAACACGTTCTGCCCGAGCACGCATTCGCGCCCGATGCGCGCGCCGGCCATCACGTGGCAGAAGTGCCAGACCCGCGTGCCGGCGCCGATGTGCGCGGGCGGGTCGATGACGCTCGACGGGTGGACGAAGTAATCCGGGTCCGCGGGCACGGGGTTCTCCGCATCCAGGGCGGGGTGGTGGGCGAGGCGGGAGTCGAACCCGCACGAGCTTTCGCTCCGAGGATTTTAAGTCCCCTGCGTCTGCCGTTCCGCCACTCGCCCGGCAGGGGCGCCACGGTCCGGCCGCGCCCGACCGGACCGGCGGTCATCATACGAGCCCGCCCCGCGGCGCGCAACCGCGTCCCCGGTCAGGCGGGGACCTGGTGGCGGTCCAGGAACGCGCGCGCCTCGTGTTCGTCGGTCAGGTCGTCGGCGAAGAGCACGAACCCCCGGGCACTGCCCAGCTGCGCGCGGACCGCATCCAGATACGCGCAGCGACCCGAGAGCTGGGAGAGCTTGCCCGCGGCGCGGATCTTGCGGTAGACCTCGGGCCACTGGTCGCGTTCGGGTTGGCCCGCGCCCGGCACCCACTGCACGCCCTTGAGCGCGTCGATGCCAAGCAGCGCGTCCAGGTTGGGCAGGGCGTCCACGCCGTCGAGGTGGTAGAAGGGGTTGTCCAGCCGCCGGGCGCTCGCCTCGATCTCCGGCAGCGCGAACCGGGCGAACATGTCCGGCGAAATCATGGCGCTCGCGTCGCACTGAAGAATGTAGTACGGCGTCTCGGAGTACATCTTGCACCAGGCGCTGTACCCGGGGTTGGCGGGTTGCAGCGCCTCGCGGATCGCGTCGAAGGCCTGCCACCAGGCCTCGTAGACCTCCCAGACCAGGCGCTCGACCTCCTCCGGGGTGTCGATCAAGTCGAGGAAGAGCTGCGGCCCGGGACGGAAGCTCTGCACGACGTCCAGGTTCCCCCCGAGGTCCGGGGTTGCCACGAGCACGCGCCCTTCCCAACGCTTTGCCGCCTCTTCGCAGAACGCGAGCAGACGCTGGAACCACACGGTATCCGGATCGAAGCGAAGGCGCAGGTCGGCGATGTCCCCCGGGTCCGGGGCCTGGAACCACACGGTGCGCGCGCCCACCTGGGGCCGGGCGCCCAGGAATGCGGCCAGCGCGCCGGGGCCCATGTTCGGGTGCACGTACGGATACCCGTCGCCCAGGTACCGCTCGCGGGCGAGCAGGTAGTCCCAACGGTCCACGACCTGGTCGATAGGCACCTCCAGGTCGTACATCGCCTGGGGTGAGTAGAGGTCCGCCGGCAACTGCGGCGGGGGACGGTCCGGCTCGCGCGGCAGGCGCACCTGCACGAGAGGCCGGTCCAACTCGCCCCGCCACCACGCCTGCGCAGAGGCTCGCACACGGGCCCAACCTTCAGCGGAAAACTCGATGCTCATGCCGCGCTCCCAAGGGGTTGGCTTGGCCGGTCCATCATAGGCGCCGGGCCCGCGGGACGCAAGTAGGCCATTTGATGCGCAGGAGAGCGCGGGAAACGGCTTGACTTGCCGGTCGGGATTCCTAGGATGGTCCTCTAACACGGGGTCAGAGCCCCCAGTGCGGGGGCCCCCGTCTTCTCTGGAAGGAGTCTGACATGCGGGCAGCCAGGCGACTGGGGCTGGGGGCGGTCCTCGCGATTCTGCTCGGCTGGTCGGCGGCGCTCCCAGCCGGGGAAGCGGGCCGCACCGAGGACATGAAGCCTCTTCTCGAACACGCGATCGATCATTTCGAGCTTCGCGAGTACTACTCGGCGCGCGCGAAGCTCGACGCGCTTCTTTCCAAAGATCCGACGAATGAGGAGGCCTTCCGCTTGCGGGAGATCGTGGGCGAGGCGATTCTGAGTCGGATGGCCACGTTCCGTCGGGAGGGGCGCGACCTCGGACGAGCCCCGGTGGAGATTCTTCGGCGCGCGCAACTCCACGCGCAGAAGCTCATGCTCGAGCCCGAGCACATCGAGGCCGTGGTCCAGGGCGCGCTCGAAGGCGGGGCCCGCGACATCCGCGAGGTGGGGCAGCTGGGCCAATACGCGGTGCCCGAGCTCGTCGAGCACCTCAAGAGCGGCGTGAGCCAAGACCAGCGCGTCAACGCCGGGTTCCTGCTCGCGCAATTGGGCCGGGACGCGGTGTTCCCGCTGCTGGAGGCCCTAAAGACCGACGACGACCTCCAACGCCAGGGCGTGGTGCGCGCGCTCATGGACGTCGAGCCTCCGTCCAGGCGGGTGCTCGCGCCGGTCAAGCAGGTGTACGAGGAGCCTGGCCAGTCGCCCATGGTGCACAAATGGGCCGGGCTCGTGCTCAAGAAGGTCACCGGTCGCGAGCCGGACGCCCTGCCGTCGGCGACCGAATACTTGTACATGGAGGCGGACCGGTACTACCTCCGCGGCCCCGGCGTGGACGAGGAGACCCAACGCCGCGACGGGGTACTGTGGCACTGGAACGAGGCCGAGCAGAAGCTCACCTGGGAGAAGGTCCAGGAGTTCGCCTTCCCCGGCGTGATGTGTGAGAAGCGGAGCATGGAGGGCATGGAACTCGCGCCCGAGCAGGTGCGGTTCCCGGTGTTGCTCGCAAGCCTGTACTTCGACCAGCAGGCACGCATGGAATTCTTCAGCCAGGCGTTGTCCCTGCGCGGCGTGACCCGGCCGGACGCGGAAGAGAACCTCCAGTACGCGAAGGAGTGGATGGAGCACACGCGCAAGAATGATTGCATCGCCCGCGTCGTGGGGCCGCGGCTCCTGACCCAGGTGCTGGCCAAGGCGCTCGCCGACGGGAAGGTGGAGACCGCGGTGGCCGCCATCCACAGCCTGGAGCGCACCGCCCGGTGGGAAGACATCTCCGCATACGACGGCGCCCCGCCCGCCGCGGAGGAGGGCGCCCAGGCCGAGGAGGCGTCGGCCAGGCCGGCGCATCCCCTGCGCCTGGCCCTCCAGTTCGCGGATCAGCGCGTGCGCGTGGCCGCCGCCAATTGCCTGGTGCGCATCGGGTATCCCACCTCGGCGCCCGACTATCCGCAGCTGGTGCCCGCGCTCGTGTCCGGGTCCCTGGAAGAGGTCTCGCCCGTGCTTCTGGTGATCAGCCACGACGTGGACCTGCGCCGGCGCGTGGAGGAGCTGTTGAGCAAGCGCGGGGTCCAGGTGCTGACCGCGCCCTCGGGGCGCGCGGGCGTGGACCGGGCCGTGCGCTGGCCGCCCAAGGACGCGATCTTCGTGGACGGGGACCTGGAGGAGTTCGCTCATATCCAGGCGCGGCTGCAGATGCTGCCCCTGGTCGAGGGCAGTCCTCTTCCCCTGACCATCATCACAAGCCCGGAGCGAGTGCCCCTGTTGCGGCGCCAGTTCCCGGAGCGCCGATATGTGGTGCAGGTGATCGAAAGTCCCAAGTTCGACGATCCCGAGCGCGGTATCTACGACGCGCTGGCCCGTCTGCGCGGCGGCGCGCGCAGGCGCACGGTCGCGTTGGTGAGCCTGGAGGACCGCGACGACCGCGAGCGCCTCAAGCGCATCCTGGAGGAGGAAGCCCAGAGCCGGGTGCTGGCGCTGGAGACCGGGGAGATCACCGCGGACATGATGCTCGCCGCCGAGGAAGGGCTCACCAGCACCTATGTGAACGTGTTCCTGGCCGATGAGCTGTCCGGATACGACGCCATGCGCACGGTGCTCGACCTCAGGCAATACGCGCCCACCCGGCCGGTGCCCGTGGCCCTGATCACCGACGAGGTGTCGCGCAAGCGCGTGCGCCAGGCCTTCGACGAGATGCTCAAGGACCCGCAGAACGCGCGGCTGGTCTCCGAGGAGGAAGGCGCCGACGCGTGGCTGTCGGCCGTGCGGGACATGACCCAGGTCAACCCGCTCTCCCAGGAGAACTACACGCGCCAGGCCGCCCAGGAGATGGCCCTGCACGCGAGCGCGGGCTTGCGCGAGCTCGACAAGCAGGTGGCGCAGGGCACGATCACGGGCCGGCAGATCGAGGCCTTGATCGAGATCCTGCGCACGCGCACCGAGCCTGCGGACGACCCGCTGCGCATGCGGGTGGCGCGGGCCCTGGGCCACTTCCAGGCCAAGGACGGGCTCGTGCAGCTGTCCCGAATCGTGCGCGGCCAGGACTCGGTGGACCTGCGGTCGGCGTGCCTGCGCGCGATCGGGGCCATCGACGCCGCGGGCCAGTACCACGAGCTCAAGCGCACGGTGCTCGACGAGAGCGAGCACCGCGCCATGCAGGAGGCGGCCGCCTGGGCCCTGGCCGCCGAGGAGCTCGACGTCGACCGCGTGGCCCAAGACCTGCGCGCCGTGCGGGTGGGCACTACGCAAGAGTAGACCGGCCCGGGTACCCGGGAAGACCCACGCGGCAGGTCCACGGACCTGCCGCGTTTTTTCTGAAAGGGACCCGTGCGGCATCTTCACCTGGACCTGGGCTCGGGCGCGGCCGGCGACATGTTGCTCGCGTCGCTCGTGGACCTGGGGTTCGACCTCGCGCGCGTGCAGGCGGCCGTGGACGCGGCCGGGCTGCACGGCTGCCGCGTGGAGGCGCGCCGAGTGTCGCGCGGCGGCATCGCCGCCACGCAGGTGCTCGTGCACGAACCGGGTGAGCCCCACGAGCACACCCACCCGCACGACAACGCCCACGCGCATCCGCACCAGCACGCGCACATGCATCCGCACGAGCACGGCCACGGCCACGAGCATCCGCATGGCCACACGCACGCTCCTGCGCACGACCATGCCGAGGCGCATGTTCCTGCCCACGACCATGACCACGGCCACGCGCACGGCCGGGTGCTGGGGGACCTGTTGGACCTGCTCGCGCGCAGCGGAATTGGTGAGTCCGTGCGCGCCCGCGCGGCGTCCGTGTTCCGGCGGCTGGCCGAGGCCGAGGCGGCCATCCACGGCCGGCGCGTGGACGAGGTCCACTTCCACGAGGTCTCGGGCGTGGACACGTTCGTGGACGTGGTGGGCGTGTGCC